>NZ_JBVJHR010000003.1:333193-387172 GCF_055586705.1 Sphaerisporangium sp. NPDC049457
CCAGGTCCGTGGGTTTTGCTCGCCAAACACCGTTTTTGGGAGTCCCTCGGACCCCCCCCCCCCCCCCCCCTCGGGCCCCCCCCCCCCCCCCCCGGAGCGCCTCTCCTGAGATCGACAGGCCATGCTCAGATTCCTGACCCGCCGGACCCTCGGCGCGGCGGTCATCCTCGTGATCATCGCCGCCGTGACGTTCTTCCTGTTCTTCGCCGTTCCCACCGACCCGGCGCGACTCGCCTGCGGCAAGGTGTGCCCGCCCGAGACGCTCGCGCAGGCGCGGCACAATCTGGGCTTCGACCAGCCGATCTTCGTCCAGTTCATCACCTGGCTGGCCGGTGTCTTCGTGGGCCGGGACTACGAGGGGCTCGGGCACTGCCCCGCGCCGTGCCTCGGCTACTCCTTCGTCAACCACGCCCCGGTCTTCGAGACCATCATCGACCGGATGCCGGTGACGGTCTCGCTGACGCTGGGCTCCGCCGTCATCTTCCTGATCTTCGGCGTGGGCGCCGGCATCATCGCCGCGCTCAACCAGGGCCGCCCGCTGGACAAGATCGCCAGTGTCTCGTCGCTGATCGGCGCCTCGGTGCAGATCTACTTCGTGGGCACGCTGGCCATGTACTTCCTGGTCTACCAGTGGCACATCATCGAACGCCCGCGGTACGTGCCCATCACCGACAACCCGCTGCAGTGGGCCTACGGGCTGCTGCTGCCGTGGGTGGTGCTCGCGATCATCTTCACCGCCAACTACACCCGCATGGCCCGCTCCACGATGGTCGAGCAGCTGTCGGAGGACTACGTCCGCACCGCCCGCGCGAAGGGCATGTCGGGCCGCACGGTGATCTTCCGCTTCGCGCTCAGGGGCACCCTCACCCCCATCGCCACGATCTTCGGCATCGACGTCGCCACGCTCATCGGCGGCGCGATCATCACCGAGACGACGTTCAGCCTGCAGGGCATCGGCCGGCTGTCCATCCAGGCCGTCCTCAACTCCGACCTGCCGATGCTGATGGCGACGGTCCTGCTCGCCGCCGCCGCGATCGTCGTCTTCAACGTCATCGTGGACGCGATGTACGCGGTCATCGACCCGCGCGTCCGTCTCAGCTAGGTGTCACCCGCTCGACCGCTCAGCTAGGAGCAACCGCTTGACCGCCGTCACACTCTCCGACGCAGGCCCCGGCCGCCGGGGCGACTCCTTCCTGTCCGTACAGGACCTCAGCGTCTCCTTCAGCACGGAGGACGGCGTGGTGCGGGCCGTCAACGGGCTTTCCTTCGAGGTGGAGAAGGGCACGACGCTCGGCATCGTGGGCGAGTCGGGCTCGGGCAAGTCGGTGACCAACCTGGCCATCCTCGGACTGCACGACACCGCCCGCACCGAGATGCGCGGCGAGATCTGGTTCGAGGACCAGGAGCTGATCGGCGCCGGCCGCGCGACCATGGAGCGCCTGCGCGGCAACCGCATCGCCATGATCTTCCAGGACCCGCTGACGTCGCTGTCGCCGTACCACACCGTGGGCCGCCAGATCGGCGAGGTGTACCGCAAGCACAAGGGGGCGAGCAAGAAGGAGTCCCGCGACCGGGCGATCGAGATGCTGGAACGGGTCGGCATCCCGCACGCCAGGACCCGCGTGGACGACTACCCCCACCACTTCTCCGGCGGCATGCGGCAGCGCGTCATGATCGCCATGGCGCTGGTCTGCGACCCCGACCTGCTGATCGCCGACGAGCCGACCACCGCGCTGGACGTCACCGTCCAGGCCCAGGTGCTCGACCTGCTCAAGGACCTGCAGCAGCAGATGGGCACCGCGATCATCCTGATCACCCACGACCTCGGCGTCATCGCCAGGACCGCGCACCAGGTGCTGGTCATGTACGCGGGCCGCGCCGCCGAACGCGGCACCGTCCGCGAGGTGCTCACCGAGCCCCGCCACCCGTACACCTGGGGCCTGCTGTCGTCCATCCCCCGGCTCGGCGGGCCGGTCGACCTGCCGCTCACACCGATCAGGGGCACTCCGCCGAGCATGCTCGCCCCGCCGCCCGGCTGCCCGTTCCACCCGCGGTGCGACTACGTCAGGTTCGCGGGCCCGGAGCTGTGCACCGGCGAGCGGCCCGACCTGTCGCCGGCGACCGGGCACGGCGACGCGTGCTACCTCACCTCGGCACAGAAGCAGGAATTCCGCGCACAGATCAAGGGACGACCGTGACGACGCCGCTGCTGGAACTCGAAGGGCTGACCAAGTACTTCCCGGTCATGGGCGGCTTCATCCTGAAGCACCAGGTCGGCAAGGTGCACGCCGTGGACGGCGTCGACCTCGCCGTGGGCTCCGGCGAGACGGTGGGGCTGGTCGGGGAGTCCGGGTGCGGCAAGTCCACCCTGGGCAGGCTGGTCGCCCGGCTGCACGAGCCGACCGACGGCAAGGTCCTCTACCAGGGGAACGACATCGCGCACAGCTCGCGCCGCGAGCTCAAGCCGATCCGCCGCGACATCCAGATGATCTTCCAGGACCCCTACAGCTCGCTCAACCCGCGCCAGACCGTGGGCGCGATCGTCGGCGGCCCCATGGAGATCAACGGCATCCGCCCCGAAGGCGGGGTGCAGAAGCGCGTCCAGGAACTGCTGGAGATCGTCGGCCTCAACCCCGAGCACTACAACAGGTTCCCGCACGAGTTCTCCGGCGGCCAGCGGCAGCGCATCGGCATCGCCCGCGCGCTCGCCCTGTCCCCCAAGCTGATCGTCGCCGACGAGCCGGTGTCCGCGCTGGACGTGTCCATCCAGGCCCAGGTGGTCAACCTGCTGCAGCAGTTGCAGCGGGACCTCGGCATCGCGTTCCTGTTCATCGCCCACGACCTCGCGGTGGTGCGCCACGTCTCCCAGCGGGTGGCCGTGATGTACCTCGGCAAGATCGTCGAGGTGGGCGACCGGGAGTCGATCTACCAGCGGCCGCGCCACCCGTACACCCACGCGCTGCTGTCGGCCGTCCCCGAGGTGGAGCTGCCCGAGGAGGGCGCGGAGCCGGCCGAGCGGATCAGGCTGGCCGGCGACGTCCCCTCCCCCATCGACCCGCCGTCCGGCTGCCGGTTCCGCACCCGCTGCTGGAAGGCCAAGGACAAGTGCGCCGCCGAGGCGCCCCCGCTGCTGCAGATCAGCGGCAACCGCGAAGGCCACCTCACCGCCTGCCACTTCCCCGAGGACCCCACCACCCACGGCCAGGACGTCGTCCTCGACCCCGCCCTCGCCTGACCGATCGCGGCCGCCAGGCCGTTCGTCGTCAGGATGCGGCGCGTTCGGCCTGGGCGCGCAGGTCGCGGACGGTCTGGGCCGGGTCGCCGGAGCTGAAGACCGCGTTGCCGGCGACGAAGACGTCGGCTCCGGCCTCGGCGCAGCGCTCGATGGTCTTGGCGGAGACCCCGCCGTCGACCTGGAGCCAGACTTCGCCGCCGTGCTTGCGGATCATCTCGCGGGCCTTACGGATCTTGGGCAGCATGATGTCCAGGAACGACTGCCCGCCGAAGCCGGGCTCCACGGTCATCACGAGCAGCATGTCGATCTCGCCGAGCAGGTCTTCGTAGTCCTGCACGGTGGTGGCCGGGTTGAGCGCGAACCCCGCGCGGGCCCCGGCCTTGCGGATCTCGCGCAGGGTGCGCACCGGCGCCTTGGCGGCCTCGGCGTGGATGGTGACGCTGCCCGCCCCGGCCTCGGCGTAGCCGGGCGCCCAGCGGTCGGGGTTCTCGATCATCAGGTGGCAGTCGAGCGGCAGGTCGGTCGCCTTGACCAGGGACTCCACCACCGGCAGCCCGATGGTGAGGTTCGGCACGAAGTGGTTGTCCATGACGTCGACGTGCAGCCAGTCGGCGGCGCCGGCGACCGTCGCGGCCACGTCCGCCAGCCGCGCGAAGTCGGCGGTCAGAATGCTGGGTGAGATCTGTACGGCCATGATGCCGCAGTCTAGAACCCCGGTGCCCCGACCCCCCAGTCCGGCACACCCCCGGCGGCGCGACCGGGAACGGCCGCCCGGGTGATGATGGCGTCAAGGTGGTCAGGGTGGACGCGGCCGTCCCGGTCGGTGAGCGAGGCGAAGAACTCCATCAGGGACCGGTGGACGAAGATGTACCCCTCTCCGACCGAACGCAGGAACAGGCACTGCACGGCGTGGTCGAGGAACGGCCTGCTCGGCAGAGGGAACAGGCCCTTCTTGCGGAGTGTCCGGCGGACCGCGGCCTGTTCGAGCGCGGCCCAGCCGCCGAGCAGGCCGAGCCCGTACAGCGTGACGCCGAAGACGACCAGCCCCGCGAACGCCACACCGCGACCGGCGCCCGCCGTCATCGCCACGACCAGCCCCGCGAACGCCCCGCAGGCGGCGCCGAGGGCGAGGGCTGCCCGTGAGCCGGCCGCCAGAGCCGCCCACACCTGCGGGCTCGGCACCTCGCTCCATCGCGCCCGGGGCTCGACGCGCCGCACCGGATCGGTGAACTGCCGCACCGCGGCCACGGTCACCACCATGACGACGGCGGTGGCCGCCGCGTATCCCGCCATCGCCGCCCGGCCCTCCCCCCAGCCGAACAGCGGGCCGATCATCGCTCCCACCCCGAAGATGACGAGATGTCGCCGGCCCCGCCGGTGGTCGCGCCCATAGATGCCGGTCCGGAACTCCTTCTCTATCCCGATGTACCACCCGAAATCATGCCTGAGCTCCGTGAAGGCATGCTTCCAAGCTGAACGGACGGTCAAGCGTGGTGACCGGTCGGGCCGCCGCGCCATGTCCTGTTCGACGGAGAGACCGAGCAGGTCCAGCGGGCGCGTATCGACCATGCGCCGGCGGCCCGTCCGGCCGAACAGCGCTCCGAGGAAGGCGGCGGCGAGCACACCGGGCCAGCCGGACACGCCGTAGGCCGGGATCACCAGGACCACGCTCCCGGCGAGGCCGAGGATCCTCTGTCTCATGGAGCGGATTGCCCCGGCCGCGTTCCACAGAGCGGCGACCCGGTCGGGGGTGAAGAGCACCTGCGCGTCGATGTTCATCCAGTGCGCCAAGTACGCCAGCCAGGTGACCGTCTGCGCGAGGCTGAAACGGGTGCTGCGCCGATGACGCAGCATGGTGACCGTGTAGGCCGAGAAGAGTGTGGCCAGACGCCGCGTCGCGTCGAGAGGGCCGGCGGCCGTCTCGGGCGCGCCGTCTCGGTAGGCCAGCGCCATGACGCTCAGCAGCAGCGGCGAGTCCAGCAGCCGCCACAGCGTGGGGTCGGCGTCCAGCGCCGCCCGCATCCCGGCCAGCCCTACCCCCGCGCGGACCAGGAAGTCCTCCACCGCGGCACGTTCCAAAGGCAGGAGCGTGAGCGTGCCGTACACCTGCAGGGTCGCGTTGAGCTTCCCGTGGTCGGCGGTGCGGCAGCACACGACGAGCGGCGTGAACCCGTGCTCGCGCCGGAACCCGTTGATCTCCCGGACGCACTCGTCGCGGTGCTCGGCCGCCACCTCGTCCAGGCCGTCCAGCAGCACCGCCAGCCGGTCTTCGGCGACCCACGCCTCGGCGTAGCGGGGCGGGATGTCGTAGCGAGAGCTGATCTCCCTGGCCACCCACGCGGCGAAGGGCTCGCGCGTCACGGCCCAGCCGGGCAGCTGCAGGACCACCGGCGTCGGCTCACGGTCGTCCGCGGCGGCCCGGCCGAGCAGCTCGCGCAGCAGCTCCAGGAGCAGGGTGGTCTTGCCGGCTCCGGGCTCGCCGAGGATCAGCATGACCTTCCCGAGTTCGTCGTACACCTTCGGGACGGAATCGGCCGGCCACGGCCGGCGATCCCGCCCGGAGCGGAAGGCGGTCGTCCGCCAAGGATGCGGCAGGTCGACGGACACGTTCAGCCCCAGCTCGACCCGCGCCTCCTGGTAGAGGGAGTGGTCGAGCACGCCGTCGATCCAGCTGCGGCGCACGCGCTCCAGCAACGCGGCCCTGCCCTGCGTGTGGTCGCCGGCGTGCCCGGTCGCGGGCGCCCCGGTGAGGCCGAGGACGATGAGGCCGGCCAGCAGCAGGAACCACGCGGGCCACACCACCCATCCGGACAGGCCGAGGGAGTCCAGCAGGCTCGACGCGAGGTTCGTCACCAGACCGAAGATCCCGCTGACCAGAAGGGCCGCGACGGCCAGCAGGACCGCTCTGGAACCCGTCCGCGTCCGGACGCGGCGCCGGATCACTTCGGATAATCGGGGCCGGACCACCGGGGCAGCCTCCAGGGACGAAAACGCGCCGACACGTGAACCGCCCGATGCTACCGCGCGCCCATCTCACGGACCCCCCGAACAATGACGCCCGTATCACCGCCGGCCCCCTGTACCGCGAGATCAGATCTCCGCGCGTCCCTCTTCCACACGATGTCCTATCCCCGATGTTCTCTGTGATCAGCAGATATACTTCACCGAGACGAACATTGTTCGTGAGGGGCGGCGGGTATGACGTATTGGTGTCGCCGTTCTCCCGATATCAGTTGGCACCCGAATACGAATAGCCGTTGAAATCGGCTTCGTGCTGCCAGATGTATCCGTCGGGCCCGGTCACGGCGACGAACACGTGCCCATTCTGGCCGTCCGAGCGAAGCGAGGGTCGTTTTCTGACCACGGCGACGCCCACCCGTACCATCCCCGCACGCCCGGCGCCGGGATGAATGCCGGGCAGAGGTGGATCAACCCGCTCTGAGGGCGGCGACCGATTCGACGAGGCCCGCTCTCTCCAGAGCGTCGAGCACATCGTCCACGGTCTCCGGTGGATCGATGCGTGAGTCGGCGATTTGCTGAACACAAGCCCAGACGACTATGGCGAGGCGGATCAGCAGGTCACGAAGCGTGTTGCCATAGAGGACGTTCGCGTCATAGATGACCACGAAGCTCATGCTCAGGCGCCCAACTCCTGGCCCAGCGCCGCGAGTTGATCGGCGGCCGTCCGCCTCATGGCGTCATCGCGGCGTTTGTACTCCTTAAGATCTTCACAGGTCACACGCCGATGCTTGCCGATCAGGCGATAGGAGATCCCCCCTGCTTCCAGGAGTATGCGCAACAGACGAAATAATCGCAAGCTGTGGCGGTCAGCCGTGGCGGGGGCCTTCTATCCAGCCGGATTCGACGGCGATGCGGACCGCGTCGGTTCTGTTCCTGGCGCCGGTCTTGGTGATGACGCTGGAGATGTAGTTGCGGACCGTCGCCGCCGACAGGTGCAGTTCGGCGGCGATCTCGCCGGTCGTGGCGCCCGACCCGACCAGATCGAGCACGGCGGCCTCCCTGTCGGTGAGCGGGGTGGCCGTGGCGCTCATCGCGGCCAGGGCCATGGAGGCGTCGATCACGCGTTCGCCCTGGTCGATCCTGCGGATGCTCTCGGCCAGCCGCTCGGTGGGGGCGTCCTTGAGCAGGAAGCCGCTGGCGCCCGCCTCCATCGCCCGCTTGAGCAGTCCCGAGTGGGCGAGCCCCGTGAGGATGAGCACGCGGCAGGACGGCATGGCCCGCTTCAGGCGGCAGGTCGCCTCGATGCCGTCGATGCCCGGCATCTCGATGTCGATGACGGCCACGTCGGGGGCGGCGACCAGGGCGTGCGGGACGACCTTGTCACCTCTGTCGATCTCGGCCACGACCTCGATGTCGCCCGTCAGGTTCAGCAGGGCCGTCAGGGCGCCTCTGACGACGCCGTGGTCCTCGGCCAGCAGGACGCGAATCAACGGTGACCCTCCCGATCGTGTACGGCGGGCAGCCACACCCGCAGTTCGAACCCGCCCTCCCCCGTGGGGCCGGCCTCCAGTGACCCGCCCATTCTGTCCACCCGCTGGCGCAGCCCGGCAAGGCCCGATCCGCGTCGCGGGCCGGTCTCCCGGCGGGCGCCGTCGTTGCGCATCAGCAGGTGGATGCGCCCGTCCACCTCGTCGAGCTCGATCCGGCAGTTGCGGGCGTCGCTGTGCTTGACGATGTTGGTGGCCGCCTCGCGGACCATCCAGCCGAGCGCGTCGCCCGTCTCCTCGTCGATCTCCTTGATCCCCAGGCGCAGGTCGCAGCTCGCGCCGGTCAGCTCGATCAGCGCGACGGCCGCCGACAGCTCGGCGCCGACGTCGAGCGAACGCCTGGCCGCCACGACGTCCCCGACCTCCTCGCGCGCCTCGGTGGCGATGGCGATGGTGGCCTCGACCTCGCCGGCGGCCCGTTTCCTGTCCACGTCGACCAGGGCCAGGGCCAGCTCCGTCTTGAGGGTGATCGACGCCAGCGTCTGGCCGAGCAGGTCGTGCAGCTCCCCGGCCATGCGGATCCGGTCCTGGTCCACGGCCATCTCGGCCAGGGCGACCCGCAGCTCGCGCAGCTCGCGCACGAACCTGGCGTAGTGCACGATCCCGGCGGCGACCACCGCGGCGACGAGCACTCCGGCGCTCCTCTGCAGGGCGGGGACGGGCACCGGTTCCCATTCGGCCATCGTCAGCGGGTACTCGGCGGCGGCCACGGCGAGCAGCACGCCGACGCCGTACCGGAACCGCAGCAGGAGCAGCCCCGCGGTGGCGACGATGAGCGGCGTGTAGATCCACACCGATCCCAGGAACGGGATCGCGCCGTAGACGACGACCGCGAACAGCAGGAAGATCCTCGCCCGGTGCGGCCCTTGGCTCGTTCCCGCGATGTGGCGGGCGACGATCCGCGCGTAGACCACCAGCAGCCCGCCGAGGAGCGCGACCGCCAGCAGTGCCCGGCCCGGGTCGCCGACGAGCAGGAAGGCGAGCGGGGTGAGCGCCCACAGCGCTCCCGTGGCCGCGACGACGCCCGTGGTCAGCCACCTGACCTGCGCTTCACTCTCCTGAGCCACAGGCGGTTCTCCAAATGTCCGAAAAGCATCGTGAATGCTACTGATCGTGACGCCTTTCGGGGCCGTGAATCAACCGCCGGGCGTCATCGTTCTGTCCTCCAGCCACCCGTTGGCCCGCGCGACGCGCACCGCCTCCTCGTCGGTGCGGGCTCCGGTCTTCAGGCGCGCCGCGGCGAGGTAGTTCCTGATCGTGTGGACCGACAGCCCCAGGGTGCTCCGCAGGTCGCTGCCCCGCTCCCCGGCGGCGACCGCCGCCAGCACGGCCACCTCCCGGGCGGTCAGGGGGTTGGTGTCGACCTCCTGGCCGCCGCCGTCGGCGGCCACGTCGAGGTCGATGTAACGTTCCCCTCTGGCGACCACGCGGATGGCGTCGGTGAGCCGGTGGGCGGGCGCGTCCTTGACCAGGAAGCCGCGCACCCCCGCCGCCATGGCCCGCTCGAAGTTGCCCGGCGATCCGACACTGGTGAGGATGAGCACCGGCGGCGGCTGCTCCAACTGCTTGATGAGACCCGCCGCCTCCAGGCCGTCGATGCCCGGCAGCCCGATGTCGAGCAGGGCCACGTCCGGCCGGCAGCCGACGACGGCGGGCACGATCTCGTCACCCCTGGACACCTCCTCCACGACGCGGATGTCGCGCTCCTCGGACAGCAGGGCGATCAGCGCTCCCCGGATGAGGTCGTGGTCCTCCGCGATCAGAACTTTGATCATTTCCCGTCTCCCGTGGCAGAGGTCAGTGCGGCCGCCATGGGGCGGCCGGGAACGTCCAGCGACAGCGTGAACCAGCCGTCTTCTGTGTGCCGCCCGCTGCTCCCGCCGACCTGCGCGAGCCGCTCGTCCAGGCCCGCCAGGCCGCTGCCGCCCACGGCCCGCTCCGCCGAGGCGAGGCCGGACGCGACAGAGCCGGACGCGACAGAGCCGGACGCGACAGGGCCGGCCGAGCCGGACGAGGCGGTCTCGAAGGCGGTGAAGCCGTCGCCGGGACGCACGCCGTCGTTGGCGACGGTGACCGTGACCCGGTCACCGTGGTCCTCGACGCCGAGCAGGCAGACGGTGGCGTCGCTGTGCCGCAGCAGGTTGGTCGCCGCCTCGCGCACCGCCCAGGCCAGCGCCACGCGGACCTCCGGCGGCAGCGACGGCGGCAGTTCGGCGAAGTCGCACCGGACGCCGGCGGTCTCCAGCACCCGCCGCACCCCGGTCAGCTCCCTCTCCAGCGACATCTCGCGGTAGCCCTTGACCACCGCCCGCACGTCGTGCAGCGAGCGCCTGGCGATGTCGTGGATCTCCGTCAGCTCGCGGCGCAGCCGCGCGATCTCCTCGGCGGGGATCCGCGTGGACAGCTCGGTGCGCATCGCGATGACCGACAGGTTGTGGCCGAGCACGTCGTGCAGTTCCCGGGCGAACCTGAGCCGCTCTTCGGTGATGGCCAGCTTGGCGGCCTCCTCGCGGGTGCGCTGAAGCTCGCCGAGCAGCGTCGCGAAGATGGTCAGCCCCGCGAGCGCGCCGGCCGTGAGCAGGTTCTGCAGCGTCCCGAAGAGCACCCAGCTCAACCGCGGGGAGGACGGCAGGGCGACGCCCGCGGCGAGCGCGGCGAAGAACCCCGCCGCCGCCCACCGGCCGCGCAGCGTGACCGCGAACGCGAGCGGCAGCATGAAGCCCACGCTCAGCCAGGTGGGACCGGCGGCGAACGGCACGGCCACCGCCAGCGCCGACATCGCGCCCAGCACCGCGAGGTCCCGCCTTCCGCCCCGGTCGAGCACGGCCCGCACGGCGAGCCACAGGTAGCAGCCGGTGAGGCCGGCGAGGAGGACCACCGCGGTCGCCGCCCTGACGGCGGAGTACGCGCCGAGCGCCTCCGCCACGGGCACGGCGGCGAAGGCGGCCATGCCGGCGAGGAAGGTCCCGGCCCCCGCGCGCGCCAGCCGTACCGTGCCGGGCCCGACGCCTCTCAGCCTCTGCGAGGCTGCCACCGAAACCACCTCTTCGCGGCCGACAGGGACAGGACGAGCCAGGCCGCCAGCACGAGCCACGCCGGCCACATGACCAGGAAGCCGGACAGGACGCCGACCTCGGGCGGCACCGCGGACCCCACGTGCCCCACGTAGTCCCGCCCGAGATAGGCGGTGCTGACGCCTTCGGCCACCCGGCCGAACGGCAGGAAGGAGGACACGGTGCGCAGCCAGCCGGGGAACGCCGAGACCGGGTAGGCGAACCCGGACAGGCCGATGGCGAGCAGCAGGAACGGCAGGCTGACCACGACCGTGTTGCCCTGCGCGGGGATCTGGCCGCTCACCGCGATGGCCATCGCGGCGAACACCGCGAGGCCCGACAGCACCGTGACGACCAGCAGCGCGGGATTGGCCGGCAGGCCGACGCCGTGCACGGCCCTGGCCAGGCCGACGATCAGCGCGAGCTGGAGCAGCCCCACCGACATCACGGTGAGGATCTCCCCGCCGAAGATCGCCAGGTCGGGCAGCTCCGTCCCGCGCAGCCGCTTGAGCACCAGCAGCTGCCGCCGCATGACGAAGGACTCCACCAGCGTCATGAACCCCAAGGTGGACATGCCCATCACGATGACGCCGGTCATGATGGCGACGTCGACCGGCGCTCCCCCTCTGAGCCCGCCGGGCACCATCAGCGGCATCAGCCCGCCGAACAGGACGGGGAAGCACAGGGCGACGCCGACCGACACCGGCGTGCGCCAGAAGAGCGTCTGGGTCAGCCTGAAGTGCGAGAGCGTGTAGGCGGTCACGTCCCGGCCTCCCCGCGCGCGCCGGCGATGTCGAGGAAGACCTCTTCGAGCGTGGCCTGGCGCACGTCCAGGCCGCTCAGCCGCACCCCCCGGTCGTGCGCCCATCCGAGGACGGAGTGGGCGACCGTCTCGGGTTCGGCGGTGACGATCACGCACCGCCGTCCGGTGACGGTCAGCGCGTCCCGTTCGCCCACCGGCAGCCCTTCGGGCGTCGCGCCGTCGGGCAGCTCGAAGGCGACGCGGCCCGAGCCCCGGCCGAGCACCTCCGACATCGTGCCCTGGGTGACGATCTCGCCCTTGTCCATGATGGCCACCCGGCCGGCCAGCTCCTGGGCCTCCTCCAGGTAGTGGGTGGTGAGCAGCACCGTCATCCCCTGGCCCGCCAGGCCGGCGACCAGGTCGCGGACCCTGCGCCTGGCCTCGGCGTCCAGGCCGGTCGTCGGCTCGTCGAGGAACAGCAGCTCCGGGCGGCCGAGCGTGGCGAGCGCGATGTCGAGCTTGCGCCGTTCGCCGCCGGACATCCGCTTGACCCGGGTTCCGGCCTGTCCGGACAGCCCGACCAGTTCCAGCGCCTCGGCCACCGGCCTGGCGCCGGAGGTGAACCTGCGCCAGGCGGTCACCGTCTCGGCCGCCGACAGGTCGCCGAACAGGCCGGACTCCTGCAGCACCAGGCCGATCTTGGACCGCGGGGCGCCGCGGCCGGCCGGGTCCCGGCCGAAGACCCGCGCCGTGCCCTCCGACGGCCGCAGGTACCCCTCCAGGATCTCGATGGTGGTGGTCTTGCCCGCCCCGTTGGTGCCGAGAAGGGCGAACACCTCGCCTTCGCCGACCTCGAAACTGACGCCGTCCACGGCGGTGAACCCGCCGTAGCGCTTGCGCAGCCCGTCGACCTCGATCACCGCCCCGCTCACGTCGTCGCCTCCCCGCCGGCGCCGCAGGCGACCGGGTAGGTGACCTGGCAGGAGACGCTGCTGACCGTGCCGGCCGAGCCCGCCGCCTGACCGGCCGCGGACTCGAGGTCGGTGATGTCGAACTCGCCCTCGGGCTTGGGCGGCAGCGGCGGTGTGGGCACGCCGTCGGGATAGACGATGCCGTACTGGTGCAGAACGGTCCTGGGCTCGGTCTCGTAGCGCTCTCTGAGCCCGGCGTCGCTCCACGCCGCGGCGATCAGCCTGGCGAACTTCTTGCGGTCCTGATCTCCGAGGATGTAGATGCTCTCCGCCATCAGGCGCTCCTTACCTCTCCCGTCGGCTGGGCGTCCCGCCTGCCACGATCCCGAACGCGGGCGGGCACCGGCAGATGCAGACGACATCCGCCGCCCGTGACGGACATCACGAACCGGACGCCGCGTCGCGCGGGGCGCCGCCGATGATGAAGTCCCCCACCGACGACTCGGCGGCCCAGTCGAGGCCGAAGGTACGGGCGGCCAGGTCGGCGTCGCCGCTGCCGAGGCCGCAGGGCGACAACCCCATCACGGTGGCCACCAGGTAGAGGGTCTGGTAGAGCGCGCCGACGTTCTTCAGCGTGGCGGCGTAGGCGAGCCCGGAGTACTTCCACGACATCCGCCGGAAGCGCGAGGTGAAGGTGATGAGCACGTCAGGGTCGGCGGTCCCGCCGGTCGCCAGCCGCGCCACGCCCAGCATCGCCCGCGCGTCCTCGGCCCTGGCGGGCAGCGCGTGCAGCCGGTGGCCGAGCGGGTCGTAGTGGTAGACGCCGGCGGCGAGGCCCTCGCACCTGGCGACGGTGAGGTACAGCTCCAGCTCGTAGGCGGCGCCACCGCCGGGGTAGGGCCTGCTGCTGGCCACGTACGGCATGCCGGGCTGCGGCCCGAAGACGTCCTTGACCCTGGCCGCCCGGTAGAGCAGCTCGCCGAGCTGGCGGACGGTGGGCGGCGCGTCGCCGTACTCGCGCACCGACCTGCGCGACTCCAGCACGGTGGTGAACGGCGGGTCGGCGGCGGCGACCTCGTGCAGGGAGGGCGCGAACAGGTCCACCGAGGGCCCGCCGGGCGTCGGCTTGATCACCGGCTCGGGCGGCAGCGCGTCCAGGAAGCGGAAGGTCGCGCCGAACGGCTCGTCGTGCCGCCCCATCCTGCTCCTTGCGTGGAAGAGCAGGTCGTGGAAGTCCCACCCGCGCAGCGCGGGGTCGCGTTCCTCGGCGTCGCCCGCGAACGCCATGCCCGCGGCGACCAGATGGCCGATCGCCTCGGGCGCCTCCTTCACCATGACCTGGCGGCCGAGCGCCGCGAGCAGCGGCATGGCCTCCTCGCCGAGGACGACCCGGTGCTTCGACAGCGGGGACTCAAGGACCATTCCGTGTTCCGACGCGCGGACGAAGGCGTACCTCGACAGGCGCACGGTGTCGTCGGGGGCCAGCGCCGGCGGGCGGAAGTCGGCGTCGCGGGCGATGGGGACGGCCCGCAGCAGCGGCTCGGCCGCGTGGACCAGGACCGGCCCAAGCCGCGACAGCGTCAGGTACAGCACCGCGGCCTCCTGGCTGGTCCCGCCGGCCGAAAGGAGCCGTTCGGCCAGCTCGTCCTCCCCGGCGAGCGTGCCGGGCAGCTCGCGCAGGACGGCCTCGACGGCGGGCGGCAGGCCGCGCAGGGTGTGCGCGCCGAACGGCTGGGTGATGGTCAGCACGCCGTCCGCCGAGGACACGACGGCGTCCTCGCGCAGCCCGACGGTGAGCGCGGGGTGGGCCGCCGGGACGCTCACAGGAACATCGTGATGGGGTTCATCTGCTCCTCCGGGGTCGGCTCGGCGAGCCAGCCGAGCTGGACGGGCACGTCGTACAGGCGGCCGGGGGCGAGCCGCCGCCAGAAGTGGCGCAGGCCCGGCACGATGACCTTGACGACCGGCAGGCCGATGTCGGGCCTGGTCTGGTCCAGCACGAGCATCTCCATGCCGCGCTCCTCGACCAGCGCGCGGGCCGCGGCGACGTCGTCGAGCAGGTCGGTGGTGGCCGGCCGGTCGTACGCCGACGCCGGGACGGGCGTGCCCGCGGGCGCCAGGTACGGATGCGCCGCCATGCGGGCGTTCTGCCACCAGTCGAGCTGGTCGCTTTCCTGGAAGCGGTAGCGCGTGGCGCCGTCCGCGCCGACGTCGATGACCGCGGGGATGAACTGGTTCAGCTCCGCCAGGGCCCGCTGGACGGCGATGCGCGCGTCGAAGTGGGCGCCGAAGGCCATGAGGATGTCCTCCGTGGGGCCCTCGACGCGGCGGCTGACGGCGGCGGCCACCGGGACGCCGAGGTCGGTGGTGAGGTCGAGCACGTGCAGCTCGCGGCCGAGCCCGGCGTACACCTGCTGGAACTCCGCCATCCACGGGTCGGCGAAGCTTGCGAGGTCGAAGGCGGGGCGGCGCAGGCGGTTGTACCACCACAGGGCCACCGCGTCCCGTTCGACGAGCTCCATGAAGCCCTGCACCACGGCGTCCTCCGGGGAGGAGCCGGCGGCGTTGCCGTTGGAGTCGGCCCAGGCGTAGATCGGTCCCGAGCGGTGCGGGTCGTTGTAGTAGTAGTACAGGTAGCCGGTGGGCAGGTACTTGTGCCGTCCCTCTGTCAGCGACCACACCGGCGTCCACTCGATCGGGGTGTCGTCCTCCAGCGGGTCGTTGACGTAGGAGTAGCTGGAGGTCTCCCCCAGGTCCCGCCTGGTGCGATATTGCGCCTCGCTGTAGAGCGAGCAGGCGTTCGGGTGGACGGCGTCCGCGCCGAGCTGCCGGAAGGTGGCCGTGCGCCTGGCCTCGTCGCCCTGGAAGATGCCCGAGTAGCGTTCCATCGCCTCGCACATGGCGCTGACCTTGGCCTGCAGGTCGGTCATGCCCTTGCCGGCGCTCTGGCTGCGCAGGCCCTTGCGCAGTGAGCTCAGGTCGCGCGTCTGGCGGGCGAAGTTGTGGCCCGCCATGTAGGTCTTGACGAAGGGCGTCCCCGTCTCCAGCCTGGTCAGCTCCCTGACGACGCCGGTGACCGGGCTGACGAGGTGGGCGTACCGTTCGGCGGTCTCCTCGGGGTGCCGCGAGCGGTGGCCGCCGTCGGCGGTGAAGGTCTTGGGCCGCGGGCCGAGCTCGACGGGCGACTCGGCGATCGCGGTCATCATGCCCGCGTCGCCGCATTCGGGGCACTGCGGCCTGCGGCGCAGCTCGTGGCGGGTGGCGCCCAGGTACATGGTGTCGAAGGTGATCACGTCGCGCTGCTGGGGGGTCCTGGCCCCGGCCAGCCACTTCACCGCCTCGGCCGCGACCATTCGCACGCCCGCGCCGCGGGTCAGCGGCAGGTCGGCGGCGGGCAGGGCCAGCGGCTTGCTGCGCAGCCTGTCCTCCAGGTAGGCCAGCGCCTGCCGGTGCCCTTCCAGCCGTTGTGACAGGCACCGCCAGCAGCCGCCGTCCTGGCCTGGCTGGAATACCGGGCCGATCCACAGCACGGGGCCCACCGTGCGGGCCAGCAGCCACGGCCGGCCTTCCGCCAGGTGCGTCCTGTTGATCTCGGCCAGCTCGCCGCGCAGGTAGTCGTCGGTCAGCACGACGGTCAGCGCCGCCCTCTCCCCCGGGCCGGTGAGCCGCACCCCCTCCTCGGCCAGCAGCCGGCGCAGCTCCTCGTCCGGCACGTCGCCCGCGGTCAGCACCTCGGCGCGCGCTCCCCGCACCCCTGCCACGGCCTCCTCGCCGGTGCGCCCGGCCATCTCCCAGTAGGCGGCCGTCCCCCGGTCCAGATCCTCGGTGACGTCGACCAGCAGGTCGCGCCCCCTCAGGGTGTGCAGCACGTAGTAGACGTTCTCCGGGGCGATGTCCGGCTCCACCGCGACCAGGATGTCCTGGACGGTGTGCTTGCCGTCGAGCAGGGCCGCCACCGCCTCGATCGACCGGCCGGTGAGGACCTGCGTGTCGCGCTCGGAGATCAGGTAGACCCCTTCCCCCTCGATGACCTCCACCCTGAAGTGGCGGCGAAATGCTGGTCGGGCGTCCATGGCGTTCCTTTCGGATCAGTGCGCGAGGCGGAGGGAGGCGACCTGGTCGTCGGCCAGCCGCAGCAGGGTGAGGCCCGCCGCGGCGAGCCCGTTGACGGCGGACAGGGTGAGACGGTCGGCGCGGCGCCGGTCGGCGAACCAGCGGCCGGTCTGCTCGCGGCGGCGCAGCAGCTCGGCGGCCAGCTCCCGGGCGGACCGCTCCAGCGCCTCGTCGCCGGTGAGGCGGGCGGTGTGCAGCGCCACCTCGGCGTCCACCACGAGCCGCGCGCAGGAGCGCGCCGTGCCGGGCGCGCAGTACCTGGTCACCCGCTCGCGCAGCGCGCCGGGGACCTCGCCGGTGAGCAGGTGGTTCGTGGCGACGGCGGCGAGCAGCGAGCCGGGCGTGTCCAGGCGGAACCGGTGCGCCAGCAGCGGGGCGGCGTCCCGGCCGGTGCGCCCGAGCGCGCCGGCGCCGGCGGCCAGCGCCCACACCAGCCCGTCCTCGCCGGTGGGCAGCCCGTCGAGCGCGGGCACCCCCGGCGGGTACGGCGACCGCGCCGCGCCGCCCGAGGCCAGCTCCGCCAGCAGTTCCTCCTGCAGCCGCTCGGCGAGCGCGTCGGCCGCGGGGACCGCGACCGGGGACGCCTCGCGCAGCTTGCGCACGGCGAGCAGCAGTCCCGCCCTGCCGAGCACCGGCTCGGCCGACGTCGGGTGGAACAGCTCGGCCTCGGCGAGCGGCAGCAGCCCGGCCGCCCGCTCCGCGAGCCTGGTGTCGGACAGCGTGATGCCGCAGCGGCTCAGCGCGTAGATGGCGGAGCCGATGCCCACGAACGCCCCGACGGGCGCCAGCGTCCCCGACATCCTGCGGTAGACGGCCGACCGGGTGGACAGCGCCGCGAACTCCGTCGAGGCGTCCAGCGCGTCCTGCGCCGCCGTCCAGTGGCCGGGGGCGCCGGTGTTGGCGTACAGCTCCGCGAGGAAGATCGCCAGGCCGGCGGTGCCGGTCAGCAGGTCGCCGTGCAGGGGTTCCACCTGGTCCAGCCCGTGCGCGGGGTAGGTCACCACGCCGATCCAGCCCGACCGCTCGCCGACCGGCCCGCCCGCGGGCGCCCCGAGCGTGACGGCGGTGGCGAGCACCTGGTCGGCCAGCTCGCCCGCGCGGGCGAGCAGCACCTCGGGCTGCGGCTCCTCGCGCCGGCCCGACAGGTCGTAGACGTGCATGCCGATCTCGCGCACCGTGCGCGGGCGGGGCCCGGCGCCGGGGAAGGACGCGGGCAGGTCGCCCGCGCCGGTGAAGTCCAGGCAGGTCTCCAGTACGGCCAGGTGCTCCTCCAGCGGGAACCCCGCCAGGTCGGCGACGCGGTCCTGCAGCCGCTGCCAGGCCGTGCCGGAGAAGTGCCCGGGGATCTCGACGCCGTCGGGGGTGAACACCGAGTCCGAGCCGGGCCGGGAGACGAACAGCGGGACGTCCATCCGCCGGAACGCGTCGATCTCCTGCTCGACGATCTCCAGGATGTCCTCGCGTCCCGGGTCCTGCCGCAGCGTCTCCCTGGCGCTGCGGAACAGGTGGGCCAGGCAGACCTCCCTGGCCATCCCGTCGATCAGCGCCCCGGGGTTGAGGCTCATGCCGAGCAGCTCGACGCAGTCCCAGGTGCTGCGCCAGATGTAGCGGACCGGCGCGTCCTTCAGCAGGGCCAGCGGGCCGCGCGCGTCGGCCAGCAGCTCGCGGTTGCGCGCCAGGCACGCCTGCATCAGCCGGTAGCCCTCGGCGACCTCGTCGGCGTACCGGCTCGGGTCGGCCAGCTCGCCCGCGCCCCACGTGGGCCGGTACGGCGGCGCCTCCCAGCCGGGCGGGAACCCCTTGGAGTTGAGCGCGATCTGCTCCTGCAGCCCGGCCATGCAGCCGATGTCCTGCGCCTGGACGCCGCCGCCGATCACCCTGGGGAAGCTGATGACGGCGGTCTTGGCCACCGTCTCCTCGACCCGCCCCCACAGCGACTGGATGCGGTCGCCTGTCACGGACGGCTTGCTGATGCGGGCCTGCAGGACGTTCTCCAGGTCGATGAAGACCGGCGTGTCGCCCTTGGCCACCAGGTTGTCCGCCCACAGGTCGCGGCACTCCAGGAACTGGGCGAGCCTGGCCAGCATGCCGAGGCGCGTGTAGTAGCGGCGGACGCTGTCCTCGTCGGCGCCGGGCTCGGCGGTGACGTACTCCTCCCAGCCGTAGCCGTCGCGCAGGACGACCTTGCGGGTGTGCAGGGGGAGCGGCAGCCCGTGGCTGTTCAGCAGGGCGCACACGTCCATCAGCCCGACCACCGACCGCAGGTCCTTGGGCTTGTAGACGACCCGCTCGCCCGAGGCGAAGGTGAGCAGCGTGACCACCCGGCCGTGGTTGTGCGGGTCGCCCGAGTCGCCGGAGTACCCGGTGACCGCGCCGGGAGCGGTCCACCCCCACAGCGTCCTGCGCAGCTCGGGCAGGTCGGCGTTCAGCCGGTCGAACAGCTCGTGCACCACGCGCTTCCACTGCAGGCAGGCCATGCCCATGACGTACGCCAGCCCCGGCAGCGTCTCCAGCCGGTCCAGCCAGCCCGCCTGGCTGACGTCCAGGCCGGGGCTCTGCAGCCAGGCGAACACGTCGTTGGCGGTGCCGGCGAGCTGCGCCTCGAACGCGAAGCCGGAGAAGCACACCTGCGTCAGGCGTTCGACGAGCTGTCCGGCGATGTCCTCGCACGCCTCGGGGGTGACGGGCACGCCGCGCACCGCCCCGTCCTCGAAGTCCACCAGCCGGTTCACCGCGCGCCTGAACGCCACGAACGGGGAGCCCGGCCGCCCGGACGCGGGGTCGGCGGCGGCGGTGGGCGGCTGGGCGAGCAGGAAGTCCACCAGCGCGTACCCCCAGTCGGGCAGCCGGCGCGGGTCGGCCAGCCGCACGTCGACGAGCCCGGCGCCGAGGTCGCGTCCCGAGCGCCTGCGGTGGTGCAGCAGCGCCCGCTTGGCGTCCTCGTCGTCGCCGACGGCGGCCTTGAGCCAGCGTTTGGTGCGCTCGGACGCCTGGCGCGGGCCGCGCCCCGCGACGGGGACGAAGAACTCGCCCGACACGCGTTCGGGGAAGGGCGCGGCCGCGGCCAGCACGGCGATCAGCCGCTCGTCCCCGCCCGGCACGGCGAGCAGCCCTTCGCCCCGCGCCTCGGCGTACCCGGGGTGGACCGGGACCGTCATCTCAGACCTCCTGTCGGCGGACCATGCGGGCGAAGAGCGGGTTTTGGTCCATCAGCTGCTCGAAGGGGCCGTCGGCGACGACCCTGCCCTGGTCGAGTACGTAGATCCGATCCGCCGACTTGATGGTGCTCAGCCGGTGCGCGATCACGATCCGGGTGATGTCCAGCTCGGCGATCCTCCGGCTGACCAGCGCCTGCGTGTGGTTGTCCAGGGCGCTGGTCGCCTCGTCGAGGATGAGGACGCGCGGGCGCTTGACCAGCGCCCTGGCGATGAGCAGCCGCTGGAGCTGGCCTCCGGAGAAGGACGCGTTGTCCTCCCCCACGATCGTGTGCATGCCCATGGGCATCGCGGCGATGTCGCCGTCCAGGTCGGCCAGGCGGGCGGCCCGCCAGGCGTCCTCCTCCGCCGCGCCGGGCACGTCGCCGACGATGTTCTCCAGGATCGAGCCCCGCAGCACCCTGGCCTGCTGCATGACGACGCCGACCTGGGTGCGCACCCGGCGCGGGTCGAGATCGCGCAGGTCTCCGCCGTCGTAGAGCACCTGGCCGGTGCGGGGCGGCTCGAAGCCGAGCAGCAGCCGCACCAGCGTGGACTTGCCGGCGCCGGACGGGCCGGCGACCGCGACGAACTCTCCCGGCGTGAACACCATCGAGACGTCGTCGAGGATCCGCGTCGCGGTGCCCGGGTAGGCGAAGGAGACGCCGCTGAGCCGTACCAGGCCGGTCAGCTCGCCCGGGTCCCTGGCGCCCGGCGGCGTCTCGGCCGCCCGTTCCAGCACCGGACGCAGCCGCTCGAACCTGGGCAACAGGGCGAAGCCCGCCTCGACGGCCCTGTTCATCTGGCCGAGCGCGAGGACGAACTGGCCGAGCGCCACCGCGGCGATCACGAAGGACGCGGCGGGCACGCCCAGGGCCAGCCCCGTGACGGCGAGCAGGAGCAGCAGCGCCGGCTGCGCCGAGGCGCCGATCGCCGCCGACACCGCCCGCTCGCGCTGCGCCGCCGCGGCCGCGCGCTGCTGGGCGGCGAACAGCCGCGACCACAGCCCGAACACCTGGGCCTCCCGGCCCGCGACGTGGATCTTGTCGATCGCGCCGAGGCAGGCGTACAGCAGCGAGTAGACCTTGCCGTACTGCTCGTGCATGACCAGCTCGTGCCGCTGCTGGCGGACGGCGCGCGCGGCCAGCACGGCGAGCAGCGCGACCACCCCGCCCAGCGCCACCAGGGCCAGCCGCCAGTCCACGGCGAGGAGCACCAGCAGGCCGAGCAGCGAGAACATGCCGCCGAGCAGCGAGTTCACCGCGGCCTCGCCGAGCGACTTTCGCATGTCGGACACGGCGTTGGCCCGCTGCACCAGCTCACCTGTGGAGTAGCGGTTGAAGAACGGCAGGTCCAGCGAGATGAGGTGGCTCCAGACGGCGGGTTCCAGCCGTTCCTGCAGGCGGCCGTGCACGCGCACGAGCAGCGAGTTGCGCAGGGCGAGCAGCAGGGCGCCCGCGACCACCACGCCGGCGATCATGACGGCGATCCAGGCCATCGCCGGACGGTCGGCCGGGTCGGCCGCCGACCGCAGCAGGCTGAAGGTGAACAGGGGAACGCCGAGCGCGAGCAGCGCGGCGCCGCCGCCGGCCGCGACGAGCCAGGCCAGCTCCCGCCCCGCGCCGCGCAGGCCGAACCTGAGCAGCGCGAGCGGCGAGGTGAGGCCCTCGCCGAGCGGCGGGTACACCTGCCAGGCGTCCGGGGCGAACCCCTCGGCCACGGCCTCGGTCACCCGGCGCGGCTCCGCGGCCGGGTCCGCGGCCCGGTAGCCGCCCCGGTGCGGCAGGAGCGCCACGGGCCGGCCGTCCTCGCGGGTGAAGCCGATCATGGGGACGGTGGCCGTGCGCCACCACCGTCCTTCCAGCCGCACCCGCCGATGCCTGACCCTGGCGGCATCAAGCGCGGCCCCCAGCGGATCACCGGCGGCGCGTCCGGCGCCGGGGCCGGGGCCGGGGCCGACGGAGGCTCGTCCGGCATCGGAGGTGGTGGAGCCGCGGCCGGCTGAGGGAGCGGCGGCGAGGAGGTCGCCGGAGTCGGGGCCGATGTCCCGCGCGGCGAAGCCGCAGTGGTCGCCGAGCGCCTTGACGACCTTCACGGCGTGCTCGGCCGGGGTCCGCGGCCGGTCGGCAGAGGGCGGCGCGCCGGCGGCGACGCCGACGTCGGCGAACGACCGCCGGAGCGTCTCGCTCGTCGCCGCCGCCCTGGCCGCGCGCCAGTTGTCCCTGTCGGCCTCCTCGGCCTCGGCCAGCAGCAGCACCCGCGCCAGCGCCCCGCGATGCAGCGCGCGCAGCTCACGATGCCCGAGCGCCTCCCCCGCGACGCCTGAGCGGCTCAGGCGGCCGGTCCAGGACGACAGCGCGCCGGCGTCCCTGCGGACGCGGCGCACCGACGTCCCCTCGGCCGGGGAGGCCATGACGGTGTAGCCGCGCGGCAGGTCGGTGGCGGCGAACCCGTGCATGACCTGCCCGGTCTCCACCCGCACGACGCGGCGGCGGGGACCCTGGCCGTCCACGGGCGACAGCAGCACGTCGACCGAGCCGCTGACCACGCGCCAGCAGGCGTAGGGATCGATCAGCTCGATCTCGCTGACGGGATACCCCTGCCCGTTCGTGCCGTTCTTACTGCGGGGGTGTCCGTTCATGCGGCTTCCTCGACGAGCGTGCGATAGGGACCCGGCTCGGCGATGAGCTCGGCGTGCGTGCCGCGCTGGACGACCCTGCCGCGGTCGAGCACCAGGATCAGATCGCTGTCGCGCACGGTGCTGAGCCGGTGCGCGATCACCACGCACGTGCAGCCCCTGGCCTTGAGGTTGGCGTCGACCATGGCCTCGGTCTCCGCGTCCAGCGCGCTGGTGGCCTCGTCCAGCACCAGCACCGAGGGCGACAGCGCGAGCGCCCTGGCGATCTCCAGGCGCTGCCGCTCGCCGCCCGACAGGTTCCGGCCCCGCTCCTCCACCAGGCCGCCCGACAGCCCGCCCCTGCGGTGGACCACCTCGGCCAGGCAGGCGTCGCCGACCGCCCTGCGGAGCCGGTACGCCGGGACCGTCGGATCCCACAGCGTGAGGTTGTCGGCCACCGTGCCCTCGAACACCTGCAGGTTCTGCTCGACGTAGCCGATCGAGGTGGTGAGGGTCTCTCTGGGCGTCTCGTCCCTCGGCACGCCGTCGAACCTGATCTGCCCCGACCACGGGGTGACCGCCCCGGTGAGCAGGCGGGCGACCGTGGACTTGCCGCTGCCCGTACGGCCCACGATGGCGACCCGCTGGCCGGGCTCCGCGCGCCACGACAGGCCCTGGATCACCGGCCCGTGCTGGCGGTCGTAGCCGAAGGTGACCTCGTCGAACTCCACCACGCCGCGCAGCCCCCCGGACCCCTCGGGGGCGCGGGGCGGCTCGGCGTGCCGGGGGTCGGGCTCGGCGCAGAGCGCGTCGTCGAGCATGCTGGTCTGCGCGGCCACGACCTGCGCCTCGGCGCCGACCCCGACCAGCGAGGACATCGGCACCAGGAAGGCGCCGACGAGGAGCTGCGCCGCGATGACGGTCTCCATGGTGACCTCGCCGCGGGCCATCAGCACCGCCCCGGTGATCACCATGGTGGCCCCGGCGAGCGAGCCGAGCGCGGCGGGCACCACCATCAGTCCCTGCGTGACCCGCATCAGCTCCTGGGTCGCCGCCATGGTGCGCGCCGACAGCCCCGCCCACTTGGCGAAGAACCAGCCTTCGGCGCCGTCGGCCTTCAGCGATTCGGCCATGGAGACGCCGTTGAAGGCCATGCCGTCCCTGCGGTGCTCGTCGAAGATGAGCCGCTGCTGGTGCGGGGCGGTGCGGCGGCTGACCGCGCGCATCGCCACCAGGTCGACCGCCGCCAGCAGCGCGGCGACCGCGGCGAAGGCGGGGTGGAAGGCGTACAGGATCGAGCAGTGCACGACCATGGTGAGCAGTGCCGCGATGGCGGCGGCGACCCGGTCCGACAGCAGCAGGGCGAGTCCCGCGCCGAAGGACGTCCTGGTCACCAGGCCGCCGGTCGTGCGGCGGTGGAAGTGGTCGCCGGGCAGCCTGAGCATGCGCCACACGTACCGGCCCGACAGGTCGGCCGCCATCGCCATCTGCACGGCGCCGAGCAGCCGCTGCTGCGCCCAGGTGCCGGCCAGGGTGAACCCGACGCAGCCGAGCAGCCCGAGCAGGACGGGCGCGGACCAGGCGGCGTCGCCGGCGATCAGCACCTTGCCCAGCAGGAGCCGGGTGAGCAGCGCGGTGACCGCCGCGGGCAGGGCCAGCATGAACGACATGACGGCGACGGCGAGCAGCGCGGACAGATAGGGCCGCACCTTCGCCAGCGCCGAGCGTGCCATGGGGAAGCGCGCCCCTCCCGGAGTGAAGCCCTCGCCCGGGCGCGGCACCAGCGCGATTCCGCTGAACCGCCGCCGGAACTCTTCCCTGCTCAGCCGGATCCTGCCCACGGCGGGGTCGTTGAGGTAGGCCCACCGCTTGCGCATGCCCTCCAGCACCACGTAGTGCCGCTGGTCGACGAAGATCATCGACGGGACGGGGAAGGTCTCCAGTTCGTCGGCCTCCACCCGCCAGCCGCCGATGGTGAAGCCGTACTCCTCGGCCGCCGCCTTCAGCCCGGCCCCGGTGAGCCCGTCCCTGCCCACGCCGCACCGCTCCCTGATCTCGTGCAGGGGGACGCGCAGTCCGTGGTGGGCGAAGATCGTGCTGAGGCAGGCGGGCCCGCAGTCGGCGTCCTCCATCTGCGGCCGGCGCTCGGTGCGCACCGGCCTCGGCCTGGTCTTCGCCGCGCCCTCACCCACGGCGGCCTCCGTTGAACAGGGCGTCCACCGGCCGGACGACGGCGACGGTGATCTCGGCGGACACCGGGGTGAGCGTGGCGCCCGGCCAGGCCGGGCGGTCGAGGTCGACGGTCACCAGGTACCGTCCGTCCGTACGCGCCGCCTCGCCGAACAGCGGGCGCAGCAGCTCGGCGGAGGCCGGGTACGGGTCGACGGCGCCGACCCTGCCGTGCAGGGTGTCCGCGCCGGCGAAGGTGACCGGCTGGCCGGGGGCGAGCGCCCCGAGCCTTTCCCTGCCGACCAGCAGCAGCGCCCGCAACGGCCCGGCGGCCGGGTCGACGGCCGCGACGGCGGCGCCCGCCGCCAGGACGGTGCCGGGGGCGGCCGGGCGCAGCACCCGGCCGCTCGCCGTGCCGGTGACGACGTGTCTGCGTCCTCGCCCATCGGCCAGCACGGCGAGCGGAGTCGTGGGGGTCACCTCCTGGCCCGCGCGGACCAGGACCTCGGCCAGGCTGCCGGAAACGGGTGCGGCCACCGGCACGGGCCCGCCCCCCACGACGAGCACGCCCGTGCCGGAGACCACGTCCCGCACCTGCCCCAGCCAGGCCCAGCCCGCCGCGCAGGCCGCAACCAGCGTGAGCGCGACCGCGGCGAGCCACGCCTTGGTCCGCACCGTGGAGACGAGCAGGTCGATGCGCTCGCCTCCGGGCGCCTCCACCGCGGTCGCGCTCATCGCGAGCTTCTCCCGGGGGAGTACTGCAGGCAGAAGCAGAGGCTGAGCAGGCACGGAGGCGGCGGCGGGGCCTCGGCCCCGTCGAGGATCTCGATGACCAGCTCGTCGCCGGGCTTCGGTGGCAGCACCGGCGCGACGGATCCCTCGGCCAGCCGGATGTCGAACTCGGCCAGCACCACGAGGGGTTCGCGCTCGTAACGTCGCCGCAGTTCGGCGTCGAGCCAGGTCCTCGCCGTCAGCTCGCCGAACGCTCTGCGCTGGGCGGTGTCCCAGCCGGTCGTGTCCACAGTCATCAAAGTCCTCCCGCCGCGGTTTGTGAGATGCTTCTTGGAACGGGGTGGTGGGCATCTGGACTGCCCACCGCCCCCACCCAGGTCATGCGAGGTCGTCAGGTCTGCGCGCCGGAGAAGCATCCGGTCGGGCAGCTCACGGTGCCGATCGTGCCGAGGGCGCCGCCCGCGGACGATTCCAGGCTCTCCAGGTCGATGGCTTGGCCGGGCTGGGCGGGCAGATCGGGCGGGGGCAGCTCCCCCGGCCAGTCGACGCCCGCGTCCGCCAGCGCGGCGCGCGGGTCCCGCTCGAACTCCCGCCTGATCGACTCATCCGACCAGGCGCGTGCGACGAATCGGGCGAGCTGGGTCCGCAGCTCGGGGGTCAGAATGGCATCTTCCGGCATCGGTCACCTCGTTGGTGAGCCCCGGAGGTCACGGACACGCTGGTCCGTGCTTCCGGGCGGGTCGGGCGCTCGGCGCTTCCGGGGTTTGTCGGCGGGGCTGCCGCCTACGGAGACCACATTTCGCCATCAGCGGCAAATCCCGCCAGAAACAACTAACACCGACATATCGTGATGTTCATCACTTGCGGTAATTCGGCTTTCCTGATGGGATCCGCTGCTCCCGATGCGCGAACCCTCGCATCTCTCTTTGCGCCTCGCGGGCCATGTCGAGCATGCGGCCCAGCTCCCCCTTGACGGCGTCGGACTCGCTGTCCACCCCGGCGAGGACCCTGCGGCCCTGCCCGGCGATGGCGTCCAGCCGGCTGCCGAGGATGCCCTCCAGCTCGCGCACCGCACGCGCCCGCTGCGCGGCCACCTCCACCGCCACGAGTTCGGCCCTGGTCGCGTAGAGGAGTCGCGCCGTCTCGGCGAAGTGCGTCAGCCCGGCGAGCGGGATGGCCGCCACCGAAACCGAAAGCGTCCATGACAGGCCTCCGGCCAGGTCGTCTCCCAGCGACATCGATTTGAACGTCTCGGCTGTCGCCACCAGCAGGAACACCGGCAGGTTGTAGAACCTCGGGAGCAGTCCCAGCGCCATCGCGGCGAGGAAGACGGCCGAGGCGGCCCACCACTCCCCCAGCAACGGCAAGGGCAGATAGACCAGGAGCGCCATCACCGCGACCGACCACCGGTGCCAGGGCCCGCGCGGGCCGGTACAGCCGGCCGCGATGTAGAGGGCCACGACCGCCGTCGCCAGGACGACACCGGGGACCTGCCAGGAGCGCGCGTCCTCGATGTAGTGCACGAACGTGGGGCTCATCAGGTAGAGGGCGAACGCCACGATCGCGGCGCGGCCGAGCCGCACCTCCAGCGGCGCGCGAACGGCCACCCTTGATCCGGAAAACCCTGTCTGGGTCACAAACGGATCATGGCAACCCATTCCGGCGAAGGCAACGCATCACCGGACGCTTTTCCCTTAACGCTTTCGCATGACCACAAAAGCGCCCCCTCCGGCGCCAGGCACGCTGTGACGCCCGAAGGCGCCAAACCACCGTGACACCCCGAAGGCGTCAGGGCATGGCCATGACACCCGAAGGCGTCAGGCCCGCCGTGACATCCGGCGGCGGCGGGCCGGCCGGATGCCACGGCGGAGGATGTGGGAAACCGCTCAGGCCTGGGCTTCCATGCCGCAGCCGTAAGTGGAGGCGGTGCCGAGGCAGCCGCCGACGCTGCTGATCGAGCTGACCGAGCCGAAGCAGCCCTCGGCCGGGGCCTCCGAGCCGGCGGCGACCTCCAGTTCCTCGATGCTGAACTCGCCGGCGGGCTTGGGAGGCAGCGGGGGGGTGGCCACGCCGTCGGGGTAGGCGATGCCGTACTCGGCCAGCATCAGCCGGGGCTCGCGGCCGTAACGGCTCTTGACCTCGTTCTCCGACCACGCGGCGGCGATCAGCCGGGCGAACTTCTTGCGGTCCTCGTCACCGAGAATGTAAAGGCTTTCGGCCATCGGGCCACTCTCCTTCCATCCCGGCCGTGCGGCCGGGATCCGACGGGAGTGGCAGCGGGCATCTGGACTGCTCGCTGCCCCTTCGTTGCAGCTCCAGACTCGCCCGCGACGCCGTTCGGCGGTAGAAACAACTAACACGAACCGCCCGTGACAACTATCACCAACACCCCACGCGGGGCCTCAGAGCCGCCCCGCGCCCGTCCCCCGTGATTCACCGAGCCAGGCGAGCGTGAACTCCCCGTCGTGACGTGCGCCGTCCACGAAGGCCCGCCACTCGTCCGGGGTGAACCTCACCTGCGGCCCTCCGGCGTCGTCCCGGACGACCACCCGCCCTCCGTCGAAGGAGACGAGCACCCCGTCCCTGCCCTGTACGGGTTCGCCGAGCCGGTCGAGGTCGACGTCGCCGCCCCGAACCCGGCTGAGGAACGCGAGCCACCGCTCCCCCACGACCCCGACCACCGGCCGATCCACCGACAGGTCATTGGAGTTCCGCACCCACACCGTCATCCCGTCGAAGCGAGCCTCCACACAGTTGCTCTGCGCACCGCTGCGAGAGCTCTTACGCCAGACGCCGTCCAACCGTCGACCCTCCCGGCATTCTGTGCACCTTCGGCGTGAAGTGCACCACTTAGAGAGTATCCGCCAGTTCTGCAAGGAAGGAGACCGTCTCCTCGGGGCTGAGGGCGAGTTCGCACAGAAGCTCGTAGGCGCGTAGATACTGCATGACATCGTGCTCATCCTCGATGTACATATCGGTGTTCATCGCCTCGATATGCGCGACGTCGAGCTGCGGCAGATTCAGGACGGTGAATGCGCCGGACATGCCGGGATGCGGGCGGTCCATGAACGGGAGAACCTGCACGGTGACGCTGGGCCAGGCCGCGCATTCACACAGATGCTCGAGTTGCTCCCTGAACGTTTCCGCACCTCCGATGGGATGCCGGAGAGCCGCCTCGCTGATCAGTGCCCGCAGCACGACCGGCTCGTGCCGGGTGAGCACCGCTTTTCGCGTCATGCGGACCGCGACGAACTCCTCAAGCTCGGTCTCACCGCTCAGCCCTCGCATGGCCGCCACGAAGACACGGGCATATGCCTCGGTCTGCAGCAGCCCGGGAATCAGGTACGTCTCATAGGTACGGATCTCGGTGGCCGTGGCCTCAAGGCGGATCAGGTCCACATACGAGGGCGCCAGCGCGTCGCTGTGCTCCACCCACCAGCCACGCCGCTCCTGCTGGATCTCGGCCGCCACGACCATCAGCTTCTCCCGGACGGCGGGATCGGTGACCGCATACGCGTCCAGAATGGGCGGTATATCACGTGGCGGAATCCCGACGAGGCCGTTCTCTATGCGGCTGAGGGAACCGGTCGAACGCTTGCACTTGTCCGCAGCCACAGCGAGAGACGGAATCCCGGCCTGCAACCGAAGTTCCGCGAGCTTTCCTCCCAGCCAGCGTTGCCGAAGTGACGGCACATCCATCCTTCATGTCCCCCTTTTTCACCAATTGATCGCATCGACCAGTCCAGCGAGCGTTTCTTGAGTGGAAGATTTTCACTGAAGCAACTTGCGAAGCAGAAGCCGCAGGCTCACTATAGAGTCACCAGGCGATCACGGACAGCGATTGACCGAAAGCATGCCGCAACAATGGCCCTAATGGGCCGTTACCGCGGCAACTCCTGGCGATCGCCCGGCGGGCTCAAAGAGAACGTCGTGGGGTGAGACCGCGAATCCTCCGCCATTTACCGCGACATCCACACCAAATGGGACACAGCACCGAAGGGACATATCGTGATCGCAACACGTCCGCGGCGAATTGCGTCGATGGTCGGCCAACTCGCCAGGCGCCTCCAACCGAACGCGGAGCGGTTCGGAGGGCGGGACAGTAGCGGAGTTCTGGCGGCTACCTGGCCGGTGTCTCCGCTGGACTCTGTGGACTCTCCCACGTTCAGCCAGCCGTTCTCGGCCGTGCCCTCCGAGGTGAAGGCCGCCCGCGCCTTCGTCACCGCGCTGCTCGGGCCGGAGCATCCCTGCCACGACGACGCGATCCTGCTCACCAGCGAACTGGCCGGCAACGTCATCCGGCACGCCCTGCACGGCGAGTTCGCCGTCTCCGTCGCCCTGGTACCGGGCGGAGTGCGGATCACCGTGGGCGACCGGGGTTCGGCCACGATCCCGCGCCCGCGCACCCCCGGAGACGACGACATGTCAGGACGGGGACTGGCCATGGTCGACGCGCTCGCCACCCGCTGGGGCTTCCAGCGCACCACCGGCAACACCAGCGTCTGGTTCCATCTCGCCGACCCCACCCGCGCCGACGCCTGATCGCGGGCCGGCCCCCGCTCGGCCAAAGGTCGTCCTGCCGTCCTGCTGGATCGAGGTCGAGACCGACGCATCGAGCGAGAACTCCCGCACCCGTCTCCCTCGATAGCCGTCCGCGCCTATTGTCTTACCCAGAGTGAACGCGGGGAGGGCGGGCGTCATGGGCATCGTGGCACTTGACGAGGAGCGGCTGGCCCGTGATCTTTACGCCGCGGCGAGCCGGGGCACCAGCCCCGCCGAGGTCGGCGCCGAGATCTCCCGGGTGATAGCGCCCGTCGTGGCGCACGACGCGCTGAGCCTGGTGGGCGCCGACCCGACGGCCGAGGCCGGCCGCGGCTGCTTCAGCTTCTGGCATCAGTACGAGCCCGGCCTCGTCGGTGCGCTCGTCATGCACCACTACCTGGGCGGCGCCCCGTCCCGGCCGGCGACCTGCGCCGGGTCGCGACACCTGGCCGAGGTCGCGGGAACGGTCGGTGACGGGCCACCCGACCGGTGCACGCGGGAACTGCTCGCCGCGCACGGAGCGAGTTCCGAGCTCCGTCTGGCGCTGCGTGACAGGCGTGGCGCCTGGGGGTCTCTGGCGCTGTTGCGCTCCGAGGGCGCCGCGCCGTTCGACCGCGACGACGCTCAGCGAGTGGCCCGGCTCGGGACGGCACTGATCGCCACTCTGCGCCGCTACGTGACGACAGGGCCGCTCTGCCCGGTGTCTCCGGCACTCGCGGCCGGTGTCATCATCGTCGGCCCCGACCACGAGATCAAGACGGTCAGTCCGCAGGCCCGTGCCTGGCTTGAGCAGATGTCCGCGCACGACCGATTCGCCATGCCGTCCTGGGTCCCGAGCACGTTCGTCGTCGCGCTTTCCCTCGCCACCCGCGCGCATGCGCGCCGCCACCAGGCCCTGACGTCCCTGGTGTGCGTGCCGCCGGTTGTGGGCGGCCGCTGGGTCGCCTTCCAAGGCCAGTCACTGGACGCGGAGGGCACCGGCGACGTGGCCCTCGTCATCCAGGCGGCCGCGGGTGATCTCGTCCTGCCCTCCTTCTGCGAGTGGCACGGCATCACCATGCGCGAACGCCACGTCATCGAGCAGCTTCGCGGCGGGGCCACCTCCAAACAGATCGCCCGCCGTCTCGGACTGTCCGTCCACACGGTGAACGACCACCTCAAGGCGGCGTGCCGCAAGGCGGGGGCCGACGGGCGCGATGAGCTGATCGCCGCGATATCGCACTGACGCCCGTCGCGGCCGATGCGTCGGGCTTCCCGACTCCCTCCGTCAGCTCGCGGCCAGGATGAAGCCTCCATCGACGGTGAGCGCGGTGCCTGTGACGAAACCGTTCTCCATCAGGTACAGGTTCGTCGCGGCGATCTGATGCGCTTCGCCGACCGCCTTGGTCAGCGTTCGTTCCGTCAACGCGGAGACCATCGCGTCAAGTTGCGGCTGTGGAACGCCGTCCCACATCGGCGTGCGGATCGCGCCGGGCCGAACCGTGTTGACGCGGATCGGAGCCAGATCGACGGCCAGGCCACGGGCCAGGCCCTCGATCGCGGCGACAGAGCCGGCCGCGAGCGCCGCGCCGGGCCTCGGGCGAACGCCGATGATCCCGGAGGTCAGCACGATCGAACCGCCCGGCCTGATGCGAGGCGCCGCGTGCTTGACCGCGGCGATCACGCCCCAGAAGCGGACGTCGAACAGGCGCCGGGCCTCATCGAGCGGCAGGTCCGCCAACGGCCGCTGATCCGGCGCGTCACCCGCGGTGTACACGAGGTGGTCCAGCGTGCCGACACGTTCGAACAGGGCGGCGACGTCCGCCTCGTCGCGCGCGTCGGTGACGAACCCGTCGCAGGTGGCCGGCAGTTCGGCCAGGGCCGCTTCCAGGCGCTCCCTGTTGCTGGACGCGATCGTGACGGACGCGCCCGCGGCCGCCGCCGCTTGGGCTGTCGCCAGCCCCATGCCCGAACTGCCGCCGATGATGACGATGCGCTGGCCGGCCAGAGACATGATCCATCCTTCGGTAATGGAGCCGTTGTGATGACTCAGTGAGTCATCACCGTATCAGTGATAGCTCACTGAGTCATCACTGATACGATCACGACATGCCGCGGTGGGACCCGAGAGCCAAGGACCGGCTTCGCGCTGCCGCACTGGAGCTGTTCGTCGAACACGGATACGAGAACGTCACCGTCACGCAGATCACCGAGCGGGCCGGGCTGACCCGCCGCACGTTCTCCCGCTACTTCACCGACAAGCGCGACGTGCTGTTCGCCGGATCGGAGCAGCTCCCCGGCGCCGTGTCCGACGCCGTCCGGCGCGCCGACGCCACGCTCCCGCCTTTCCAGGCACTGCTCACCGCCCTGGCCGACACCGGCGAACTGTTCACCGACCTGGTTCCGCACGCCGCGCAACGACGCACGGTCATCGCGTCCAGCGCCGAACTACGGGAACGCGAGCGAACCAAGCTGGCGACCGTCACCGAAGCTTTGACAGAAGCACTGCGGGAACGAGGTGTCGCCGCCTCGAGCGCGAAGCTGCTCGCGCAGGTCGGCATCGCCGTCTTCCAGACCGCGTTCGAGCGGTGGGCCGACCAGCCCGAACACGCGGACTTCGCAGCGCGCGTCCGCGAGGCCGCGACCGAGCTCGCCGCCGGCCTGGACCGTGCCGCCGAACCCGCCGCGATGCCCGCGATGCCGGACAGCCCCTAGCCTCCCGCACATCCGCAAGGCGCTCGTCGCACCGGACGACCCCAATTCCGCATATGGGGGGAAGGAGCCGAAAGTCCATTCCATCCGCGGCGGAGGGGAGACCGGAGTATGGAGATCCGAACCCAGCGACCTCGGCACGGGGACCGAAGTGCGGTTCGGCGTGACGCCCGCCGGCTACGTCGGCCGCCATCGCCGTCCTCCTTGGCGGTGAGCCGCACGAGCACCTCGGCGAGGTGGTGTCCGTGCAGTGAGCGTGTCGCGGCCGCGTCAAGTGGCGGTGCGCGTGGCATCAGCGCGATCCGCCTCGGGTGCGGCGGCGACCTCCCGCGCCCGGTTCCCGCTCGCCGGCCCGTCCCCGTCCGCGCCGGCGCCTGACCGCGACAGGACGGTCTGCGCGGCCTGGATGGCGCGGGCCAGCAGGTACGCGCGCCCGGCGACGACGGGGCCGAGAACGGCGAGGACCAGGACATAACCGGCGACGAACGGGGCCAGGCGGCCGTCGAGTCCCGCGCCGGAGGCCATGGCGGCCAAGATCAGCGCGAACTCCCCCCTCGCCAGGAGCGTGGTGGCGATGTCCGCGGCAGGTTCGGAGCCGTACCGGTACACGCGGGCGACGAGCAGTCCCGCGGCCACGTTCATCACGATGGTCAGCCCCGCCGCGGCGGCGACCGGCGCGGCGACGGACGCGATGTCGCCGGGGTCGATGGCCAGCCCGAAGGCGAAGAAGAAGATCGCCGCGAAGGCGTCGCGCAGCGGATGCACCAGCTCGCGGATCCGCGGACCGGAGGGGGTGCCCGCCAGGATCAGGCCGGCCATGAAGGCGCCGATGGCGTCGGCGACCCCGAGGACCTCCGACACGCCCGCGACCAGGACTGAGACGCCGAGGAAGCTGATCACCAGCAGTTCGTTGTCGCGAACCGCGATAAGGCGCCCGACCAGCCGGGTGCCGTAGCGGGCCGCGGCGGCGAGCACGAGCAGGAAGGCGAACGCCTTGCCCGCCTGCAGGAGCGTCTCCTGGATGCCCTCGGCGGCGCTGATGACGGGCTGCAGGGCGGCGAGATACAGCGCGAGGAAGATGTCCTCGACCACGATGACGCCGAGGATCAGGCGTGTCTCCGGGCGGGCGATGCGGCCCAGGTCGATGAGGATCTTGGTGACGATCGCGGAGGAGGAGATGCCCAGGACACCGGCGAGCACCAGGGCCTCCCGCACGCCCCAGCCCAGGGCGAACCCGAACCCCAGGCCCGCGCCGACATTCAGCAGCAGATAGATGCCGCCCGCGGCCAGCAGGCGGCTGCCGCCGCTCTTGAGGTCGTCGAGGTGGAACTCCAGGCCCAGGTAGAACAGCAGCAGCACCAGGCCGAGCGCCGCAAGCATCTCGAAGTCGTGTGCGTCCTCGACCAGGACCAGGCCCGGAGTGTGCGGGCCGAGCAGAATGCCGGCGAGCATGAACAGCGGAATGGTCGGCAGGCCGATCCGCCTGCCGAGGCGGGCGAGGAAGGCGGCGGCCAGGAAGGCGCCGCCCATGGCGAGCAGGGTGTCAGCATGTCCCACGGGTCACCACCTTCAGCGGCACGCAAGTGCCAGATCGCTGTGTCTTACGAGGGTGGATACGTCCTCCTCTTTCGGCGATGGTCTGTCCGACTGTCCATGGCCCCGTCCGATGCGGCGATGGCGGCGGGCGATGTCAGTGCCGGTGAGGGCGGCGCCCGGACGAGGACGCGAGCAGGTGCGCCGCCCCCCCTGCCGCGACCAGGCCTGCCGCGAGGAGCAGACCGTCCGGGAGTAACAGGCTCAGCACCAGCAAGGTCGATGAGACCGCCAGCAGCCCCAAAGCGGGTCCGCGCCGACGCACCCGCGCCCGGCACGGCCCCGCCGCCCCCGGACCGCCGGAGACACCCGAAAGGCTCTCGGCCACCCGCTCTTCGAGGTCGTGCGGTCTTCTCTCCTTCAGGTGCGCCATGGATCCTCCTCCCCCGAGCCGGCGGTCACGGCGTCCCTGACAGGGTCACATGCCGCGTAGGGGTCCCACCATCGGGGCCGGCACCCATTTCCGCAGGTGGGCGACCCCCATCTTGTCGGCCGACCTGTGGGTGCCGCCCCGATGCGCCCGAAGGCACGTCGCCGTCGAGATGACCGTCACAGCCGTCGGATCCCTCGGCGGCGGTCAAGGGGTATGGGCGTAGAGGCTGCGGTGGAGGCGGTAGTCATAGTGGAGGAGAAGGCCACGGGGGGAGGTGGCGGGGGATGTCGTTGTTCTGGCGGATCTTCCTGCTCAATGCCGTGGTGCTGATCGCGGCCACGGCGCTGCTGCTCGGGCCGGTGACCGTCTCCACCCCTGTCCTGCTCACCGAGGCCGCCGTCGTGACCGCGGGGCTGGCGGCCATGCTCGTCGCCAACGGCATGCTGCTGCGCGTCGGTCTCGCTCCGCTGCAACGGGTCACGCGCGCCATGACCACCACCGACCTGCTGCGCCCCGGGCAGCGGCCGACCGTGGGCGGGCGCGGCGAGGTCGCCGAGCTGATCACGACGTTCAACGCCATGCTCGACCGCCTGGAGGCCGAACGCGCCTCCAGCGCCGCCCGCGCCCTGTCCGCGCAGGAGGCCGAGCGCCACCGCATCGGCCAGGAACTCCACGACGAGATCGGCCAGACCCTCACCGCCGTCCTGCTGGAGCTCAAACGGGTCGCCGGCCACGCGCCGCCCGCCGTGCGCGGCGAACTGCTCCAGGTCCAGGAGACCACTCGCGCCAGCCTGGAGGAGATCCGCCGCATCGCCCGCCGCCTGCGCCCCGGCGTCCTTGCGGAACTCGGGCTGACGAGCGCGCTCAAAGCCCTCACCGGCGAGTTCACCGGCCCCGCGATGTCCGTCCGCCACCGCATCGGCGCCGACCTGCCGCCGCTGGACCACGACACCGAACTCGTCCTCTATCGCGTCGCCCAGGAGGGCCTGACCAACGCGGCCCGTCACTCCGGCGCCCGGCACGTCGACCTCGCCCTTCAGCGGGTTCCCGGCGGCGTGGAACTGCGGGTGCGCGACGACGGCCGCGGCGTCGGCGGGGCGCCCGAAGGCGCGGGCATCCGGGGCATGCGCGAACGCGCCCTGCTCATCGGCGCCGACCTGGCCGTCGGCCCCGCGCCCGGCGGCGGCACCGACGTACGCCTGACCGTCCCCTCCGGCCACCGGAGCGTCTGACCATGTCCGAGGCGACGCCCACCCGCATCCTGCTCGCGGACGACCACCAGCTGGTCCGCCGCGGAGTGCGGCTCATCCTGGACGCCGAGCCCGACCTGACCGTGGTCGCCGAGGCGGGCGACGGCGCCGAGGCCCTCGAAGCCGCCCGCACCCACCATCCGGACCTGGCCATCCTAGACATCGCCATGCCGCGCATGACCGGCTTGCAGGCCGCTCGTGAGCTCTCGCGCACCCAGCCGGGGGTGCGCATCCTGATGCTGACGATGTACGACAACGAGCAGTACTTCTTCAAGGCGCTCGCGGCGGGCGCCTCCGGGTACGTCCTGAAGTCCGTCGCCGACCGCGACCTGATCGAGGCCTGCCGCGCCACCATGCGCGGCGAGCCCTTCCTCTACCCCGGCGCCGTCAACGCTCTCATCCGCGACCATCTCAACCGCGCCCGGGACGGCGAGGACATCCCCGAGCGGGCCATCACCAACCGTGAGGAGGAGATCCTCAAACTCGTCGCCGAGGGACACAGCTCACAACAGATCGCCGACATGCTCGTCATCAGCGTGAAGACGGTCGAGCGCCACCGCGCCAACCTGCTGCAGAAGCTCGGCCTGAAGGACCGGCTGGAACTGACCCGCTACGCGATCCGCGTAGGACTGATCGAACCCTAGCCGCCTCCATCCCACCCCGTCCGAACAGAGCGCGGTCTTCTCACCGTGACGCGTCACCGGAGGTTCCGCGCCTGTACATGATCGACGATGGTCTTCGCGCACACCAGGGACTCGGTCCGCGTGGTGTCCACTTCCAGGTCGTAGACCACGCCTTGGTGGACGATCTCCGCCTGGATCGCGGCCATTCCCCGGACGCGGTCCGGCCGCGCCCTCTCGCGCTCCGCGGCGATCGCGCTGTCGCACCTGACGCCGACCCACAGGACGTCCAGCCCGTCGAGGACCCGCCGCCACCGCTGCTGGGACCCCGCTCCGCCGAGGAAGACATCGTCGATGACGACCCCGGCGCCCGCGCGGACCATCGCGGCGACCCCTTCCATCCACGCCGCCTGCAACATCATGAACTCCGGCCCGACGCTCACCCCGCCGTCCGCGGCGAACTCGATTCCCGCGTCCGACGCCCGCATGGACCGGGGCATCGCGTCGATGAGCGAGTCGACCCCCAGGGTGAGCCATGGCCGTGGCAGGAGGGCCTGCAACTGCCGGGCGATCTCGGACTTACCCGCACTGGATCCGCCGTTAAGCACGATCACCTGAGTTGTCACGGCGTCCACGGTAATGCCCGCGGTCCCGCCGATGTGATCGCCCGCTGACGCGGCCTCGTGGACGCGGCCTCGTGGACGTGGATCGTCAGCGCGGGGTGCGACCGAGGTAGCGGAGGAGGTCGTCGGCGACGGGGGTGGCGGAGGGACCGCCGGCGGCCTCGACCACCGGAGCGTAGGCGCCCCACTGGCGCAGCGGTTCGACGATCTCCCGCGCGGCGGTGAGAAGGTGGCCGGCGAGCCGGTCGTCGAGCGGGGACGGCTGACCCGTGGCGACCGCGATGTCCCACGCGTGCACGGCGGCGTCGAGCGCGCACATCACCGCGGCGACCGGGGTGGGCAGATCACCGTGCGGCAGCGGCGTCGCGACGGTCTCGGTGTCCTCGGCCACCGTCGCCCACGCCGCGGCGGTCTGCTCGACGGCGTCCTTCACCAGCCCCGCCGCGGTGCCGTCGACGGCTCCGGACGGCGAGAAGGGGTCATAAGCCGGACCGGTGCCGATGCCGAGCATCTTGGCGTAGGCGAGTTGGTCGCCCGCCGCGTGCTGGATCACCTGAGTGACCGTCCACTCCGAGCACGGGGTGGCGTTGTCCCACTGACCGTCCCGCACACCCGCGACGCTGTTCTCCAGCGCCCGGTAGGAGGCGGCCAGCACCTCACGCCAGACCGGCCGCAGGGAGGTGACGGTGGCGGTGGTGATCGTGTTCATGGAGTCGCCTTTCGATCTCTTCGTTGCCTGTGAGATCAATCTATGGGCCTATTAGGCTACTTTCCTGCCTAATAACCGCTCGGGATGAGAAGAGATCGATGGCTCCGACGACGACTCGAGTGCTGCGCCTGCTGTCCCTGCTCCAAGACCGGTCCTACACCGGCCGCGAACTCGCCGAGCGCCTCGGCGTCACCGAACGCACGCTGCGGCAGGACATCCAGCGCCTGCGCGAACTCGGCTATCCGGTGCACGCCGCGCGCGGCGCGGTGGGCGGATACCGGCTCGGACAGGGCGCGAACATGCCCCCGCTGCTGCTCGACGACGACGAGGCGGTGGCCGTGGCGCTGGCCGTCGGCCTGGCCGAGGACGGCTCCACCGGGATCAGGGACATCGACGCCAGCCTCGCCCGGGCGCTCGCCAAGCTTCAGCGGATCCTTCCCAGACGCCTGCAGCGCAAGGTGACCGCCCTGCGGTCGGCCACCGCGGTCGGGCCCGCCACGGTCGGCTCCCGCGAGCCGGACGCCCCGGTGCCCGCCGCGACCCTCACCGTCGTCGCGGGCGCGATCCGCGACGGCGCGACCCTGCTGGCGGCGCGGGACGGAACCGAGACCGAGGTGGAGCCCTACCGCCTGATCAGCTGGCGTCGCCGCTGGTTCCTGGTCGCCTACGACCTCGGCGCGCACGCCTGGCGGGCACTGCCCGTCGCCGACCTGACGAGCGTCCGGCCGGCGTCGCGCCGATTCGCGCCCCGTTCCCTGCCCGACGACGACCTGGTCGCCTTCGTGCTGCGCGAAGTCGCGCAGACCGGCTGGAAGGTGCACGCCCGCGTCACCGTCCTCGCCCCCGCCGAGACCGTGATCGCCCGCATCAATCCCGCCGTCGGCATCGTCGAGGCCGTCGACTCCCACACCAGTGTCCTGGTCACCGGCGCCGACGCCCTGGAGACCATCGCCATCTACCTCAGCATGCTGATGATGGACTTCCGCGTCGACGGCCCGCCCGAACTGGTCGCCCACATCCGCACCCTCGCCCGCCGCTACACCGAAGCCCTCGGCGGACAGACCCGGCCGGCCCGCCCGCCGATCCTCCGGTCAGGGCCCATGCCGCCATCATCGTGATCGTGGCGAACACCGCCATGGCCGGCGGGCGGTTCCGGCGGGGTGGCGCCGGGCGAATGCCGGTTTCACCGGTGAGAACGCTCTCTCGACCCTGGTCCGTAAAGTGGCGGCATGGAGCTGGCCGAGATCTGGAAATATCCTGTTAAGGAAGTTCCAGGGCAGGCGGTTGATTCGACGCTCGTGGAACCGTGGGGGCTGGCCGGGGACCGCCGCTGGGCCGTCGTGGACGAGCGCGGGGAAGTCCACTGGCTCGGCGACAACCCCCGGCTGCTGTCCGTCGTCGCCAGTGTCACCGACGATGATGGGCTGCTGCTCGACGCGCCGGGACTGCCCCGGCTGAAGGTCCCTCCGGCCACCGGAGCGAGAGTTCCGGTGACCTTCATCGAAGTGGACGCCGTCGTGCTCGCCGACCCCGGCGCGCACGACTGGTTCACCCGGCTGCTCGGCAAACCCGCCCGCCTCGTCTGGCTGGACGATCCCAGCCGCTGCGCCCTCTCGGCGTCCCACGGCGGCCTGCCCGGGGAGGTCGTCGGTTTCGCCAGGGACGCTCCCGTCCTGCTCACCTCCCGCTCCTCACTGCGCCGCCTGGACGACTGGATCGCGGAGAGGGCCCTGGAGGAGCTGGACGAGCCGCCCGTCCCGCTGAACATGGCCAGATTCCGCCCCAACCTCGTGATCGACGGCGCGCCCCCGTACGCCGAGGACGACTGGCGCGAGATCCGTATCGGCCCGCTCGCCTTCCGCGTCTCGGAACACTGCGACCGCTGCGCCACCACCACCTACGACCCGGTCACTCACCAGAAGGGCAAGGAACCCATGCGCACCCTCGCCCGCCACCGCCGCTGGGCCGGCAAGACGTGGTTCGGCATCCGCCTGGTCCCCCGGGAGCGAGGCGAACTACGACTCGGCGACGCGGTCACCGTCCTGGCCTGAACCGGCCGCGCGTGTCGGTCATCGCGCGGGAGGGTGCGGGGTGGAGCGGGCGTAGCGGGCCGTCAGGGCGCGCAGGTGTTCCACCAGTTCGGGGGGTTCGGTGACCTGGAAGTCCAGGTCGAGCATGCCGAGGTGGACGGCCAGGGTGTTCAGGGTGTCCGCCCCGGTGTGCAGGACGCAGGTGTGCTCGTCCACCGCCTCCACGACGCCGACCGCCGGATTGATCCGCTCGGACACGACCTCGGCCGGGCCCCGCACCACCACCCGGGCCCGGTGGCGCCACGCCGCCGCCGAGGCCCCGCGCGCGACGTAGGCGGCCGCGCCGCCCTCTGGCGGGTCGCGCGGAGGGAAGCGCGGCCCGGTGGGGGTGCGCGGCTCGACGCGGTCGACCCGGAACGTGCGCCAGTCCTCGCGCTCGACGTCCCAGGCGACGAGATACCAGCGGCGGCCCCACGAGACGAGCCGATGCGGTTCGACGATCCGGACGCCGGACGAGCCGTCGTGCGCGCGGTAGTCGAACCGCAGCCGTTCGCGGTCCCGGCAGGCCGACGCCAGCGTGGTCAGCACGCTCGCGTCGACCGTCGGCCCCGGCCGGTCGGCCGGCACCGGCTCGACGTAGGTCTGCAGCGCGGTCACCCGGTGTCTCAGCCGGGACGGCAGCACCTGTTCCAGCTTGGCGAGCGCGCGCACCGAGGTCTCCTCTATGCCCGCGACCGCGCCGCGGGCGGAGGTGCGCAGGCCGATCGCCACGGCCACCGCCTCCTCGTCGTCCAGCAGCAACGGCGGCATCGCGGTGCCGGCGGCGAGGCGGTAGCCGCCGTCCGTCCCCCGGGTCGCGTTCACCGGGTAGCCGAGCTCGCGCAGCCGGTCGACGTCCCGGCGCACGGTCCGCTCGCTCACCCCCAGCCGCTCCGCCAGGTCAGCACCCGCCCAGTCGCGCTTGGCCTGCAACAGCGACAGCAGTCGCAGCAGTCGTGCCGAGGTTTCCAACATGCCGCCAAGCCTGCCATCCCTTTAGGACAGGAGTTGACCGGAAGGGTCCGTATCGTTCCTGTCATGAGCGAGAACACCGAGATCAAGCCCTTCCGCATCGACGTCCCCCAGGCCCGGCTGGACGACCTGAACGACCGGCTCGACCGCACGCTGTGGCCGGACGAGATCCCGGGCACCGGGTGGGACTACGGCGTTCCGGTCGAGTACGTGAAGAGGCTCGCCGAGTACTGGCGCCACGGATACGACTGGCGCGCGTGGGAGGCGAAGCTCAATCGGTACCCGCAGTTCACCACCGAGATCGATGGCCAGAACATCCACTTCCTGCACGTCCGCTCCCGGCACGAGAACGCGCTGCCGCTGATCCTCACGCACGGCTGGCCCGGCTCCGTCGTCGAGTACCTGAAGATCATCGACCTGCTCACCGACCCGGACGACCCGGCGCGGGCGTTCCACGTGGTGATCCCCTCGCTGCCCGGCTTCGGCTTCTCGGGGCCGACCAAGGAGCGGGGCTGGAACCGCTACCGCACCGCCAGGGCGTGGGCGGAGCTGATGCGGCGGCTCGGCTACGACCGCTACGGCGCGGCGGGCAACGACGGGGGCTCGATGGTCAGCCCCGAACTCGGCCGGGTGGCGCCCGAGCACGTCGTCGGCGTGCACGTCACGCAGATCTTCTCCTTCCCCTCCGGCGACCCGGCCGAGTTCGAGAAGGTCACCGCCGAGGAGCACAAGGCGCTGGAAGTGCTGAAGTGGTTCTACGACAACAAGATGGCGTTCAACACGCTGCTCTCCCAGCAGCCGCAGACGCTGTCGTACGCGATCTACGACTCGCCGGTGGGGCTGCTGGGCTGGAACTCCCAGCTCTTCGGCGACGCCGCCGACATCGACGCCGACTTCGTGCTGACCAACACGATGCTCTACTGGCTGACCGGCACCGCGACGTCCGCCACCCGGTTCTACTACGAGGACGCCCGCGCCGAGCAGCCCAAGGAGCCCACCACCGTTCCCCTCGGCCTGGCGATGTTCGACGGCGACTTCATCTCCATGCGCACGTTCGCCGGCCGCGATCACACCAACATCGTCCACTGGAAGTCCTACGACCGGGGCGGCCACTACGCCGCCCACGTGGTCCCCGAGGTCCTGGCCGAAGACCTCCGCACCTTCTTCACCCTCGTCCGCTGACCACGACCGTCCCGGCCCTCCACACCCCGGCGGAGGGCCGGGACGGTCATGGGATGCGTCGTCAGAGGCGGGCGCGTGCCGCGGCCGCGTCGAGTGCGGGGGCGAGTGGCGCCAGCGCGGTCCGCATCAGGTCCGGCAGCGAGCCCGACGGCACCACGAGGCCGCTCGCCGACGCGGGCGCGGCCGTCGATCGCAGCCACCGCCGGAGCGCGATCTTGGCGGCCGCGCCGACGCCGGCGGAGAGCACCTGAGCGGTCAGCGGGTCCATGCCCGGGCAGCGTCCGGCGATGGCCTCGGCGAGCGGTCCTTCGATCGCGGCGGCCGTGTCCGCGTAGCAGGCGCGCAGGGCGGGACTGCTGGTGATCATCAGCAGGGCGTCGCGCGCGTCGTCGCCCGGATCGGTGTACTGGCCGACGACGGCGTCGATGACGGCGTCGGCGAGGCCGGCATCGGCGGGACGGGCGGCGACGGCCGCCGCGACCCGTGACGCGCGCTCCTCGGTCACCGCGGCGACGATCGCCTGCTCGCGGCTTGCGAAGTAGTTGTTGTACGTCCTCGGCGACACGCCCGCGGCCTCGGCGATGTCGTCGACGCGGACGTTGCCGGGCCCGCGTTCCAGCGCGAGGCGCAGCGCCGCGGCCCGCAGAGCCTGTCTGGTGGCCTCCTTCTTCCGTTCGCGCAGGCCGGGCCGGTTCGTCGTCACGCCGCCACCATAGCGCCTTTGCATGCGCGCACGCAAAAGTGCGTACACGCAAAATTCTGCTAGTGTCGCCGCCAACCCGTTCGACAGGAATGGACCGGAGAGGACCGACACACATGCGCGCCAAAGGCATGACCTACGACACCGGCTTCGTCCGCGATGGCGTCAACTCGCTGGAACACTTCGACCCCGAGCTGGTCAGGCGAGAGCTGACCATCATCCGCGACGATCTGCACTGCAACGCCGTGCAGATCGTCGGCGGCGACCCGCGGCGCATGGAGCTCGCCGCCCGCTCCGCCGCCGAGCTGGGCCTGGAGGTCTGGTTCTCGCCGTACCCGCTGGACCTGACGGCCGACGAGATCCTCACGCTGTTCCGCGACTCCGCCGACCGGGCCGAGCGGCTGCGCGCGGCGGGAGCCGAGGTCGTGTTCGTCACCGGCGTCGAGCTGAGCATCATGAACCGAGGATTCGTCGACGGCGACCGCCTCGAGGAACGACTCGCACGCCTGCTGGCCGACCCGGACGGCCGGGCCGAGCGGCTCGCCGAAGTCAGAACCCGTATCGACCGCTTCCTCCGCACAGCCGCGGCGGCGGTCCGCGAGCGCTTCCGAGGAAAGGTCACCTACGCCGCCATACCGTTCGAGGGCGTCGACTGGGACCTGTTCGACTTCGTGACCTTCGAGCTCATCCGATCAGCGGAGGTCGCCGGCCAGTTCCGGGACGGCGTGCGCGACCTCGTCGCACAACCCAAACCGGTCGCCATCACCGGCTTCGGCACCGCGACCTGGCGCGGCGCGGGGGACGTCGCACCACGCAGCATGGAGATCCTCAAGATCGACGAGGCCACCGGCGCGATGCGGCTGGACGGGCACTACCAGCGTGACGAGGCCGGCCAGGCGGCCTACCTCGGCGAACTGCTCGACATCTTCGACAGCGAGGGCGTCGACAGCGCCTTCGTCCACCTCTTCGCGCTGCGCAACCTGCCCCACCGTCCAGACGGCGATCCCCGCGACGACCTCGACCTCGCCAGCCTCGGTATCGTCAAGGTCCTCGACGGCCGCAACGGCGACACCTACCCCGACATGCCCTGGGAACCCAAAGCCGCCTTCACCACGATCGCCGAACACTACTCCGCCTGACCTCCCGAACCGGCGGCGACCGGGGTCAGGTGCGGCGGAGGAGGGCGAGGAACATGGCGTCGGTGCCGTGGTGGTGGGGCCAGAACTGTGCGTGCGGGCCGTCGCCGAGGTGGTCGACCTCGCGGAGGTAGGCGGGGGCGTCGAGGACCTGCACGTCGCCTCTGCGCTTGACGACGTCGCCGACCACGGTGCGCGTCTCGGCCAGGTGGGGCGAGCAGGTCACGTACGCCACCACCCCGCCGGGGCGGGCGGCGTCCAGGGCGGAGCCGAGCAGCCGCCGCTGCAGGGCGCCGAGCTCGGGGACGCTGTCGGGGGATCGCCGCCAGCGGGCCTCGGGCCGCCTGCGCAGGGCGCCGAGGCCGGTGCAGGGGGCGTCGACGAGCACCCGGTCGAACACGCCGGGACGCCACGCCGGCTCGGTGCCGTCCGCGGTGATCACCCCGGCCCTGCGGGTGGCCCGCCACACCAGCCTGGCCCGGTGGAACCGCTGGTCGGCCGCGAGCAGGTGGCGGTCGTTCTGGACGGCGAGCGCGTCCAGCAGCCCGGCCTTGCCGCCCGGGCCCGCGCACATGTCGAGCCAGAGCCGGTCGGAACCCTCCACCGGCACCCGGGTGAGGGCCAGCGCGACGAGCTGGCTGGCCTCGTCCTGGACGGCCGCGCGCCCCTGCGCGACCGTCTCGATGGACGCCGGGTCGCCCTCGGGCAGGTAGGCCGCGTACGGCGAGTAGCGGGCCGCGACCGCGCCCGACTCGACGAGCTCGCCCACGGTGCTGCGTCCCGGCCAGGCGACCAGGGTCACCGCGGGACGCTCGTTGTCGGCGGCCAGCAACTCGGCCGCCTCGCCGAGGTCGCCGCCGACCGCGTCGCGCAGCGCCGAGACGATCCACCGCGGATGGCTGTAGGCCACGGCGAGATGGCCGACCGGGTCTTCCTTCACGTCCGGCGCGACGATGGGCAGCCATTCGCCGAAGTCGCGGGTGGCCACCTTGCGCAGGATCGCGTTGGCGAACTTCGAGGCGCCGGTGCCGACGCGCAGCCGCACCAGGTCGACCGTGGCGCTGACCGCGGCGTGCGGGGGCACCCGCGTCTTGAGCAACTGGTGCACGCCGAGGCGGATGGCGTCCAGCAGCGGGGGGTCGATGTCCTCCGGCGGCCGGTCGCTGCAGGCGGCGATGATCTCGTCGTAGGTGCCGAGGCCGCGCAGGGTGCCGTAGGCGAGCTCGGTCGCCAGGGCGGCGTCGCGGCCGGTCAGGCCTCGTTCGCGCAGCAGGGTGGGCATCAGCAGGTTGGCGTAGGCGTCGCGCTCGTCGACGGCTCGCAGCAGGTCGTAGGCGACGTTGCGGGCCTCGTCGCGCACGGGTTTGGGCCGCCTGCCGCCCGCGCCGGGCCTGCCGCCGCCGGCGTTCGGCCTCCTGCCGCCCGTGCGGCCGGCGCCGCTCGCAGAGCCCATCAGGCGAGCCGGTCGTCGGCGGACGGGCGCACGCCGCGCGCCCACTCGCCCGCGGTCATCACGCGCTTGCCCTGCGGCTGCACCTCGCCGAGCCGCACCGGGTGGGTGGCGGTGCCCACCAGGACGGTGTCCTTGGCGACGGCGATCTGGCCGGGCGCGAGCGCGCCGGCGCCGGGCGCCTGGGCCTGCGCGTCGGGGGCGAGCGTGACGGGGCCGAGCTTGAGCCGGGCGCCCCGGAACTCGCTCCAGGCCCCCGGGTTGGGGGTGCAGGCGCGGACCAGCCGGTCGACGCGCATCGCGGGCGCCGTCCAGTCGACCCTGGCGTCCGTCACCTCGATCTTGGGGGCGTAGCTGACGCCCTCGGCGGGCTGGGGGCGGGCCTCCAGGGCGCCGTCCTGCACGCCGTCCAGCGTCGCCAGCAGCAGGCCGGCGCCGGCCTCCGCGAGGCGGGCCAGCAGCTCACCGCTGGTGTCGGCGGGCCGGATCTCCTCGGTCACCACCCCGTACACCGGGCCGGCGTCGAGCTCCTTGACGATCTGGAAGGTCGCCGCTCCGGTGATCGGGTCGCCGTGGAGCACGGCGTGCTGCACCGGGGCGGCGCCCCGCCAGGCCGGCAGCAGCGAGAAGTGCAGGTTGATCCAGCCGTGGCGCGGGATGTCGAGCGCCGACTGCGGCAGCAGCGCGCCGTAGGCGACGACCGGGCAGCAGTCGGGGTCGATGGCCTTGAGCCGGGCGAGGAACTCGGGGTCGCCCGCCTTCGCCGGCCGGAGCACCTCGATGCCGGCGGACTCGGCCAGCTCGGCGACGGGGCTCGGATGGACTTTGCGGCCCCGCCCGGACTGGGCGTCCGGCCGGGTCACCACGGCCACCACCTCGTGCCGGGGAGAGTCGAGCAGCGCCCGGAGCGGCGGCAGGGCGGTCTGCGGGGTTCCGGCGAAGACGAGGCGCACGGTGCTAGAGAGCCTTCCCTTGAGTGGCGTGCGGCGAGAACTTGACGGCGGGCGCGGCCAGGCCGCTCCACTCGGCCTCGCGGATCGCCTTCATCGCGAGCTTGCGCTGCTTGGGGTCCATGCGGTCGATGAACAGCACGCCGTCGAGGTGGTCGGTCTCGTGCTGCACGCACCGGGCCATCAGGTCGGTGCCCTCGATGGTGATCGGCTCGCCGTGCATGTCGAAGCCCTTGGCCACGGCGCGGATCGCGCGCGGCGTCGGGAAGGTGAGGCCGGGGAAGGACAGGCAGCCCTCCTCGCCCTCCTCGTCCTTGTCCTCCGACAGGTCGAGCGTCGGGTTGATCAGGTGGCCCAGGGTGTCGTCCACGTAGTAGGTGAACACCCGCAGGCCGACGCCGATCTGCGGCGCGGCGAGCCCCGCCCCGGGCGCGTCCATCATGGTGTCGGTGAGGTCTTTGACGAGCTTGCGGAGCTCCTTGTCGAAATCCTTGACCGGCTCCGCGGGGGTGCGCAGCACCGGATCGCCGAACAGGCGGATCGACTGTATGGCCACGGAAGACTCCGTTCGCGTCACGGATTGAAGGTTCCTCTAGTTTATGGCTCGCCGCGCACCCGCCGTCTGCGCGCACGCGATCGTGCCCCGCGCCCGCCGCGAGGGCCCGTCCGGCGGCGGACGGGCCGTGTGCGGGACGGAGCCGGCCGGGCGGCGCCCCGGGACGCGGCTCAGCGGGAGCGGGCCTTCATGGCGGCTTTGCGGGCCGCCTTGGCGACGGTGGCGTCGGGGTGGTGGGCGCCGAGCAGCTCCAGCACGGCGATGGCGTCCGGGTGGCCGCTGCGGCTGATGTCGTCGACCAGGCGGAGCAGCTCGTCCCCCGCCTCCAGCGCCTCGAACTCGCCCATGGCCTCCTGGGCGTCGGGGATGTGCAGCAGCGTGGCGAGGGTGTCGACGGCGAGCCAGGTGCCGTCGTCCTCGTTGAGCACCGGCGCCGCGAGGTCGCGCACCCCCAGCCAGACCGCGGCGTGGCGCCACATCGCGGGCTCGGCCAGCGCCTCGCGCACGGCGGGCTCGGCCTCCGGGCCCATCTCCTCAAGGACGGTGCCGATCACGCCGCGCTGCCCGGGGGTGCCGGACGCCGCCACCTTGATCAGCTCGCGGGCGGCCTCCTCGGGCCGGCGGCGCTCCACCCACAGCGTCGGGGCGCTGGAGGGCGCCTCGCCCGACAGCATCGCCTCGACCAGCTCGGCGGCGCTCAGCTCGGCGAAGGAGGCGACCTCCGACATCAGCGGCGCGTCGTGCCCCTCGCGCAGAAGGTCCTGCCGGACGGCCCACACGCCGAGCGGGGTGAGCCGGACGCTGTCGGCCGTGCGCTCGAACAGCCCGCAGTAGGCAAGCAGGTCGAGGGCGGCGTCCAGCTCGGCCGGCAGCCTCTCGCGCAGCCGCCGCATCTCGGGGGCGCTCGCCTCGCAGCCGATCTCGTGGGCCTGCAGCATGCCCTCCACCAGGGCGGTGTAGGTGATGCCGTCGCTGGTGGCGTAGATCGTGGCGAGCATCTCGGTGAGGTGCTCGTCGGCCACGGCCGAACCCGTCAGCCCTTCGTCGGTGCGGTCGAGAACGTCCATGACGACCCCGTCCCAGAAGTCCATCAGGTCGGCCGGCAGCCCCGGCCCGGGGGACGCGCCGGCCTGGGTGATGCGGAGCAGACCGGCGTTCACCGCGACGATCCACACCAGGCGCAGCCGGTCGTCGCCCAGCCCGAGCAGCCCGGCCGCCTCGCGCGCGTCATCCGGCGGCAGGAAGCCCTCGGCGGTGACCTGCCGGGCGCCCGTCCAGTCGGTCAGCCGGCGGGCGTCCCGCACCAGCGGGACGGCCAGCACCGCGTCGGCGAGCTCGGCCGTCGGCGCGAGCTCGACGGGCGGGAAGCTCAGCACCTCGCCCTCGCACTCACCGCAGTCGCATTCCTCGTTGCCCCCCGCCATCTCGGCGAGCAGCGCCTCCCGCTCCTCGCCGGACACGCTTCCCAGCTCGTCGATGAGGTTTCGCAGCTCTCCGAGATCGAAGACGCCGCCGTTCCCGCTGTTGGCCATTCAGGCAACTTACTCCACACCAGCCACACGCGATGACCGACTGCGGACGTTGATCTCGACTGCTCAGTGAATGCCGCGCGAACGCGCCTTGAAGGCGGCCTTGCGTGCCGCCTTGGCGATCTCGCGGTCGGGCAGGTGGCGTCCGAGCAGGTCGAGCACCTCGGCGACGTCGGGGTGGTCCACCTGCCACATCTCTTCGATGACGTGGGCGGGCGGCGCGGCCGACGCCAGGTGCTCGGTGAACCTGTCGTGGTCGTCCTCGGTGGCCGGCACGGCCAGTGCCAGCATGTCGACGCTACCCCACAGCGTCTCCTCGGGCGTCAGCGCGGGTGCCGGAAGGTCGCGGGCGGTCAGCCAGTGGACGGCGTGCGGGCGCAGCTCGGCGTCGTCCAGGAACGGCCGCACCGCGGCGGCGGCCTCGGGGCCGAGCCGGTCGATGACCGTGACGGCCACGCCGCGCCGCGCCGCGGACTCCCCTCGCACGGCGCCGAGCAGCTCGGCCGCCGCCTCCTCCGGGGAGCGGCGGGACAGCCACGAGGCGATGTCGCGTTCGGCCTGCGCGGCGGGCACCCCGCCCAGCAGCCCGTCGATCAGGCCCGAGGCGTCCCCCTCGGCGGGGTCGGGGGCGACCGGCGCCGGCATGCCCATGCGGGTGAACGTCTCGCGCAGCCCCCACAGGCCGTGCGGGGTGAGCCGGAGGGCGTCCTCCACGCGTTCGACCGTGCCGCAGTGGGCGAGGACCTCCAGCGCGGCGTCCAGCTCGCCGGGGTCGTCGTCGCCCGGCCGGCCGCCCGCCCAGGCCTCGTCCAGGTGCTCGCGGAGCGCCGCGACGGCCATCGGGGCCTGCAGGCGGTACAGCATGTCGTGGACGGCGTACAGTTCATGGTCGAACTCGGCCGAGCCGGTGATGTCGGCCGGGCCGTCGGTGACGAACGCCACCGTGCGGGCCCACAGGTCGAGCACGTCCTGGTCGTCGCGGGCGTGCAGCGGCCGGAAGCCGGGCGTCACCGTCATGGCGGCCCTTGCGACCTCGACCATGCCGAGGGCCACCGCCAGGTGCCACGCCGTCGCGGGGGCGGCGATGCCGAGCTCCTTGGTGACGCGCGCGGCGTCCCTGGCGCGCAGCGCGCCCCGGACGGTGGGGGTGCGGTCGCCGTCGCGCATCCAGGCGACGACGCTGTGGGCGTCGCGCAGCAGGCCCACCTCGCGGACGGCGCGCGCGACCTCCTCGGGCGGGGCGAGCCGTACGGCGGGCAGCGGAGAGCAGCCGGGGCACTCGCACCCGTCGTCGGCGGTGACGCCGCGCAACCGGTGGACCGGCACGCCGAGCGCGTCGTCGCCCGAGCCCGGCGGGCCCACGGCGTCCAGCGCGGTGGGGTCGCCCTCGTCGGCCCCCATCGCGCCGAAGATGCTCTTGGCCATGCCGAACTTGGAGGTGTCGGCGAGGGCGGCCGGCATCTCCGGCGCGATCTCGTCGATCTTGGCCCGCATGCGGGCCGCCATCTTGGTGCCGATCTCCCCGCTGTCCAGCAGGAAGTCGACCAGCGTGCGCGCGGCGGCCACCGTCTCTGCCGCGCTCTCGGGCGGCGCGATGACCTTGCGGGGATAGATGTCGAGCAGCAGCTGCTCGAACGTGACAGGCGTGAAGTCCGCGAGCTCGCCGACGTCCAGGTAGTCGCTGGCGTAGTCGCACAGAAGGCGGACCTCGTCGGCGTCCACCACGACGTTCTTCGAGCGCCCCCACGCCCGGATCTCCTCGATGGCCCCGTTCACCCATTCGATCGACACAGGGAGAAACTAACGGCTTACTTTCGGCCCCGCGAATCGGCGACCTCCGGTCAGATGAGATCGATCGGATCCATACACACCCGCACCAGGTCGGGAGCCTTACGGGCGGACCTGACGCCCGCCGCCCCCTTGAGCGCGCGGGCGAGAGCCGCCCCCGCCCCGCGCGGCACCCGGACCATCAACCGCTCCTGCGGCTCCTCCGGCGCCGAGCGGGAGGTCTCCATGGGGACGGGGCCGAGCACCTGCGCCCCCTCGGGCAGCCGCAGGTCGCCCGCGATCTCCCGCAGTCCGGCGGCCGACCCGGTCAGCGTGGCCATGCGCACGGCGGGAGGGAACCCGAGGACGCCGCGTTCCGCCAGTTCGCGCTCGGCGTGCGTCACCGGGTCCCAGCGCAGGAGCGCCTGCACGGCGGGGACCGAGGAGTCGGCGAGCACCACCAGGTCGGCGGCCGGGCGCAGCAGCGCGGCGGCGTTCATCCAGCGCCGCAGCGTCTCTTCGGCGGCGCGCAGGTCGGGACGGCCGAGCAGGGCCCAGCCGTCCAGCAGGACGGCCGCCGCGTACCCGCCCTCGGCGACCGGCTCGGCGCCCGGGGTGGCGACGACGAGCGCGGGAGCGGCGCCGACGGTCGCCAGCACGCCGTCACGTCCCGAGGTCTTGACGGGGACGGACGGGAACGCGCGCCCGAGTTCCTCGGCCGTGCGCCGGGCGCCGACCACGATGGCGCGCATCCGGTTGCTCCCGCACGTGGGGCAGCGCCACATCCCGGCGATGCGGCCGCACCAGCGGCAGTACGGCGCGGCGTGACCGCTCCGCAACGCCAGCGGCCCCCCGCACAACGCCGGCCCCACCCCACCGGCGCTCTCCACCCCAAGACCCCCGGCCCCGCCCGCAGCGCTCCCGCGAACACCGCCGGTGCCGGCAGGCACATCTCCGGAATCGCCCGGACCAGGCACATCCGCGAAACCGCCAGGACCGGCCACACCTCCGGAACCGGCCGGACCGCCCGGACCGGACACACCCACCGAACCGACCGAGCCGAACAGACCCGCCGAACCAGTGGGACCGGCGGGCCCTCCGGCAGCAGCGGGACCGGAGACACCCGCCACACCAGGACGACCGGACACACCGGCCGAGCCGGCCGAGGTGAACAGAGCCGCCGGACCGGCCGTGGCCGCGGAGGTCCCGTCGATCCCCGGGATCCGCGACTCGGCGGCGGGGTGCCGTCCCCTGGACACCGGCTTCGGAGCGCCGGGTGATGCGTGTACGGACGTCACGGGCTGCTGGCAGCGGGCCGGCGCGCGGCAGTTCTGGCATGCCAGCGCCGGCAGGTAGCCGCGACGGGGCACCTGGACCAGGACCGGGCCGCTCGCAAGGCCCTGCTTGAGCGCCGCCCAGGCCGAGCTCGGCAGCCGGGCCGCCCGCGCGGCCTCGTCCCTGGCCAGCTCGGTGTCATCACCGGCGGGCCGGACCCGGGGGGCGTGCCGCCGCAGCGCCTGGCGCGGCGCGGCGATCGGCCGCGCCCAGCCCGCCGCGATCAGTTGCGTCGCCTCGGCGGTGCGGGTGTAGCCGGCGATCAGCATCGCGGCCCCGGTCTGGTGGGCGCGCAGGGCCAGCACCTCACGCGCGTGGGGGTAGGGGGCGAGCCGCTCGGCGTGCAGATCGTCCCCGTCGTCCCAGATCACCACCAGGCCGAGGTCGCGGACCGGGGCGAAGGCCGCCGCCCGTGTGCCCACCGCCACCCGCACCTGGCCGCGGAGCACCCTCAGCCATCGGCGGTACCGCTCGGCGGGGCCGAGGTCGGCGGTCAGCGCGACGTGCGCGCCGTCCCCGAGGACGCGTCCCAGCGCGGCGTCGAGAACGGCCACATCCTTGCCGTCGGGCACCACGACCACGGCACCCCTGCCGCCTCGGGAGGCGGCCAGCACGGCTTGGGCGATGCCTTCGGCCCACCTGGGCCCGCGCTCGGCGCCGGGCAGGACACTCCACACCGCCCGCGGCGACCGGCCCTCGCCCAACGCGGCCAGGAACGACTCGCCCAGGGGATACTCGTCCCACTCCCCCCGCCCGGCCGCCGCCGAACCAGGAACCCCGAGCCTCCCGGACGACCCCGAACCGGAGACTCCGGGCTGTCGGCCGGATCGGCCGTGGTCGTCCACGGAGTCAGCTCGCCGGGCCGCCGTGGAAAGTTTCCCCGGAGCCCCGGACGCCTCCCCCGGAGTGTCGCGCTCCTCCCCGGTAGCGCCGGGGAGCTCCGCACCCAGGGGAGCCTCGTCGGCCGCCGAGGTCCGGTCTCGCGCCGTCTGGTCCTGGGCCGTCCGGTTTCGCTTGGCCTCCTCGGCCTCTACCCGGGCGTGTCGCGGGGGTACGGCGAGGCGCAGGACGTCGGACATGGTGCCGGCGTATCGGTCGGCCACAGCGCGGCACAGGGCCGCGATCTGGGGCGTGAGAACCTGCTCGGAGGAGACCACCCGCTCCAGGGCGGCCAGTTTGCCCTCGTGCTCGGTGGCGTCGACGCGTTCGAGCAGGAACCCGTCGACGAGCTTGCCCGCGAAGCGCACCCTGACCCGGCAGCCGGGCGCCGCGTTCGCGGCCATCGCCTCGGGCACCACGTAGTCGAAAGGCCGGTCCAGGTGGGGCAGCGGCATGTCCACGAGCACCCGCGCGATGGGAAGGTCGGCGGCGGGCACCACCGCCCCCTTGGCCGCGCCGGTCCCCTTGCCGGACGCCGCCGCCTCGCCCCACAGGCTCCCGGGCTCGGCGCCCCCCACCGCTCCGCTCGTGTGCTCACCCGTCCCAGCGCCGGCGTCCACACCCCGGGACTCGGCCCCCTGAGCCGCCTTCGTCCCCTCGTCAGGCGTCGCGCCGCCCTGCGGCGTGCCCGGACGCCGGGGGTCGCCGGCGGCGTCGAGCGGCTCCGGCGCTTCGACGGCCTGCTGGGCGGGGCTGGCTGCGGTCACGCTTAGGTCCTACCAGACGACGCCCGCCGAGCCAGAATCAACCCGCGACGTGCGGACCGCTCAGCCGAAGCCCTCCGGACACGCGGCACCGAGCCAGCTGCCCGGCGCAGGCCCGGCGAACATGCGAATGCCACCGCGGCCCGGGGTGTCCGGGCCGCGGTGGGAGGCCGCCGCGCGGGCGTGGAGCCCGGCGGCGGTCAGGGTCAGAGGCCGACGGCCTGGCGGAGTTGGTCGGCGCGGTCGGTGCGCTCCCAGGAGAAGTTGGGCTCCTCGCGGCCGAAGTGCCCGTAGGCGGCGGTCTGCGAGTAGATCGGGCGCAACAGGTCCAGATCACGGATGATCGCCGCAGGACGCAGGTCGAACACCGTCAAGATCGCATCCTGGATCCTGGCCACGTCGATCTTCTCGGTGCCGAAGGTCTCCACGAACACCCCCACCGGCTTGGCCTTGCCGATCGCATAGGCCACCTGCACCTCGGCCCGATCGGCCAGCCCCGCGGCCACCACGTTCTTGGCCACCCACCGCATCGCGTACGCCGCCGACCGGTCCACCTTGGACGGATCCTTACCCGAGAACGCACCGCCGCCATGCCGCGCCATGCCACCGTAGGTGTCCACAATGATCTTGCGGCCGGTCAGCCCCGCGTCACCCATCGGACCGCCGATCTCGAACCGCCCGGTCGGGTTGACCAGCAGGCGGTAGCCCTCGGTCTCGATGCCGAGGTCGGCGAGCACCGGCTCGACGACGTGCTCCTTGATGTCGGGCGCCAGCATCTCCTTCAGGTCGATCTCGGGAGCGTGCTGGGTGGAGACGACGACGGTGTCCAGGCGGACGGGCCGGTCGCCGTCGTACTCGATGGTGACCTGGGTCTTGCCGTCGGGACGCAGATAGGGAACCGTGCCGTTCTTGCGCACCTCCGACAACCGCCGCGCCATACGGTGCGCCAGCGTGATCGGCAACGGCATCAGCTCAGGGGTCTCACGCGTGGCGTACCCGAACATCAGACCCTGGT
>NZ_JBVJHR010000004.1:0-170341 GCF_055586705.1 Sphaerisporangium sp. NPDC049457
GGGGGGGTGAGCGGGAAATGAACGATGGTGGGTGGATAGACTGCCCCACTTTCCTTTTCCTTCCGCCCATGACCGGCACACGTGCCTGGCGCGCGGCGCGGCCGTGCCGCTCGGGGCGCCGGCCGCGCCGCGCCTGTTCACACGGATCGGCCTCGGCCTAGTCGCAGCACGCACACGCGCAGCTGCATTCGGCGCCGTCTTCCGCGGCGTCCTCGATGCCGCTGGTCTCGCAGCAGCCCGAGCCGATCATGTCGTCCGCCATGACCCCTCCTCTCCGTTGGTTTGATAATTCCAAGATTATCGAATCAGATCACCCGGCCGCCGTCAAGGAACGGACGGGCGAGCGGGCTCAGCAGCAGGACGTGTGCGGCTTGGTCACCGACGACTCCGCCTCGGCCATGGGCTCCACGCGCAGATCCAGCTGTCCGAGGATCCGCTCCAGGTCCCGGGTGACCTGGTCACGGCTCTCCCCGGCCAGGATGATTCGCCCGAAGGCGCCACCGCGAGCGTGGTTGACGTCGAGGACCGCCTCGCCCGGCCTGACGTCGATCTCGACGAGGGGATCCACCGGCGACTCCAGCCCCTCGACCGCGCGCAGCGCCTCCTCGCGGTACCACAGCCTCCCCTCCTGTTCGAAGACGATGCTGTGGTAGCGCCCGACGGGCGCCTTCGGCGTCTCCGGCTCCGGCCGGCGGCCCAGGGCGGCCTCCACGGCCACCAGGGTCGGCTCGTAGCCGGTGGTCGCGGCGATCAGCGCGACCCCCTGCCCGCCGGAGACCCGGGGGTTGACCTCCACCACCCTCGGCCCTTCGTCGGTCAGCATGAACTGCAGCAGGGCCACCCAGTCGTCCAGCCCCAGCGCGGCGAGAACGCGGTCGGTGAGGCCGGCGAGGCGCGTGAGCTCTTGCTCCGGAAGCGTGTTGGGGAACCAGCCGCCCAGCTTCACGAACTTCGGCGGTGGTCCCACTTCGCCCTCGAACACGTAGAGAACGTCGGTCTCTCCCCCGACGCGGCGGGCGAACACGCCGATCTCCGGACCGGAGAGATACTCCTCCACCAGCGCGCTGTCACGGCCGCCGTCCAGGATGGCGCCGACGGCGGCGGCGACCTCCTCGGAGGTGGCGCAGTACATCAGGCCCGCCGCGCTGGACGCGTCCCGCGGCTTGACCACGACCGGCAGGCCGATCTCCTTCGCCGCGGTCGTGGCCTCCTCCACGCTGCCGGCCACTTCGTGCCGGGTGACGGCGATGCCGGCCTCCGACAGACACCTGTGCGTGGCCGCCTTGTCGTTGCAGTTCCGCGCCGCCTCGTAGGTGATCCCGGTCGACAGCCCGAGGCGGTCGCGCAGCAGGCCGGCCAGCGGGACCAGCCGGTCCACCTGGCTGACCACCGCGGTGAACGGCCGGAGCGCGTGCACGCGCCCGATCTGCTCGGCCACGCCCTCCCAGTCGTCGAAGTCCACCTCGAACGGGATGTCCACCGCGGCGAACAGTTCGAGCGGGATGAACTCGTCGGCGAAGCCGACCTCGTAGCCGGTGCGTTCCTTCAGCATCGTGACGGTGCGCTGACCGCCGAGCACCAGCACGCGCGCCGGCCCGGCTGCGTGTGGTCCTGTTCCTTCTGACACGTGGTCACCGTTCCTCGTCTGGGGCAGAGATGGGATCTCAGATCTCAGGTGCCGCCGCGGCCGACTCGCAGGCGGAGCCGGTCCAGCGCGTCCCGGTACGCGGGCGCGAGGCCGCTCTCGTCGTCGGCGTAGACGACCACCCGCCCGTACACGCCGCCCTCCGCGTGGTCGACGGGAAAGACCGTCTGACCCGGCTCGACGTCCATGGAGATCACCGGCGCGGGCGCCTCGCCGGCTTCGGAGAGCGCGCCGACGTCGTACTCGACGGCGCCGGCCTCGTCGAAGACGAGGCACCGGTACATGGCGTACCGGGCGACCGGCGCCCGCCGGGTCACCGGCCGGCCGATGGTCACCTCGACGGCCGCCCGCACGAGGTCGACGCCCGAGACGGCCTCGGTCACCTCGCACAGCCGTCCGCCCGGCGGGCGCAGGCTCACGTTGACGACGACCGGGCCTTCGGGACCGAGCCGCACCTGGGTGTGCGCCACTCCGTCGTCCAGGCCCAGCACGCGCAGGGCTTCGGCGACGTGGCCGCCCAGCCGCGCCTCCTCCTCGGGGCCGAGCCCGCTGGGGTGGTCGTACCCGATCTCCAGCGGCCTGGCGCCGGGCGCCGTGTGCTGGGCGAGGATGCCGGCCACCTCGGTGACGCCGCCGGCGGCCACGGTCTGCACCGCGTACTCCGGGCCGTCGACGTACCGTTCGACCAGCAGCCGCGGGTTCGTCGCCGACCACAGCGCGAGCACCGCCGATGGCACCTCGCCAGGGCCGCGGCACACGCGGGTCCCCCTGCCCCCGGCTCCGGAGACCTTCTTGACCAGGACCGGGTAGCCCAGGCGCGCAGCGGCGGACTCGACCTCGCCGGGGTCGGCGACGACCTGGTAGGCGGGGACGGCGAGGCCGCCCCCTTCGAGTGCCAGCCGCAGGCGGAGCTTGCTGTCGCAGCTCAGCACGGCCGGCATCGCCGGTCCCGCGACGTCGAGACGGGCGGCGAGATAGGCGGCCAGGGGCAGCCGGGAGTCGTAGACGCTCAGCACGCCGGTGAAGGGGCGCACGTCGTGCAGCCCGCGGAGCGCGGCTTCGGCGGCCGCCCAGTCGTCGAGGTCGAGGTCCAGCGGCAGGTCCGCGACGCAGGCCAGGTCGAGCGGAGTGGGATCGCCCAGCAGCGCCGTGCGGACGTCCATCTCCGCCAGCACGCTCACCACCCGGCGGCCCTCGACGCAGACGACGCCCGGCCGGCCGTCGTCGATCGCCCCGCGCATCAGCAGCACCTGCTCACGACTTCGAGCCCGTCGGGCGAGGCCTGGGCGCCCAGCTCGAGCCGCCTGCACCACGCGTACAGCAGCGCGGCCTGCCGCCGGTCCGCCGCCTTCATCGCGAGCAACAGGGGGGTGCCCACGGCGCCGTACCGGTGCTTGACGGGCGCGTTGCCCCGGCCCAGGTCCAGCACCCGCGTGCCGCTCCCGATCGCCGCCTCGATGGTGTGCGCGAGCATGGGCCGGTAGGGCCGGAACGTGGCGTACCGCGCCGTGTCCAGCCCCGCGATCCACATCGACCACTCGTCGCCGAACTGCCATCCGCCGAAGGCGGCGACGACACCCTCCTCGTCCGCGGCGACGACCGTCCTCTCGTACGGCCGGAGGCGCCGCTTGAGCGCGCGCAGGTACTCCTCCGGGAACACCTCGGTGGGCGTCCCGTGCGCGAGGAGCAGATCGTGGCTGAGCCGCACCAGCGTGTCGGCGTCCGGCGCGCTCTCGGCGATGGTCAGGCCGGCGGCCTGCCGGCGTTGCTCCTTCCACAGCTTGCGCCGGTGCCGGCCGGGGAAGGCGCGCCAGTACTCCTCGGCGCCCGGGTGGGCGGTGTCGAGCCGGTACGCCGTGGAGACGTGCGCCGTCGCGTACCCCTGACCCATCAGCCTGCCCGCGAAAGCGTCGGCCGGAAGGTTCGCGATCCCCCACGCCCACGCGCCGAGCAGCGCCGCCGCCCGTTCCAGGCCGTCGACCAGCGCCCACGCCGCGGCGTCATGGCCGGGCAGGGCCAGCGGGCCGCCGCGCAGGGCGGCGAGACTGTGCGCCAGGAGGACGGGCCCGGAGTCCCGCAGGCCGGCCTGCGCGCCCATCGAGTACGCGTAGTCCAGCCGGGGGCAGTGGTGGACCAGGTAGGCCGGGCAGACGCCGACCAGCTCATCCCCGTGGTAGGCCAGCAGGTGGGCGGGCTCGAACACCCCGGGCGGCGCCTCCTCGAAGGCCGCCAGCCACTCGTGGCTGTAGAAGATCGTGCCGCCGCTCCTGCGCGCGACGTCGTTCCAGACCTCCCGGTCGACGTCGGCCGCCGCGCGGGCGAGCGTGATCCGGTATCCGCCGGCCGTCTCGGCGATGTCGCGGACGTGCGGCGGCGCGGTCGTCCGGCCCGTCACGGCGGCCTCAGCAGCAGGACTTGAATTCACGGCTGTCCGTTCGCGACGTGGCCAGGTCGTCCGTGGGCGTCACCCGCAGATCCAGGTGTTCCCGTATGCGGCGGGCGCCGTCGGCGACCTCGGCCCCGGTGTCGCCGAAGACGACGATCCGGCCGTACACGCCGCCCCCGGGATGGTCCTTCGGCAGGACGGGCTCGCCGGGCGAGACCTCGACCTCCACGATCGGCGGCACCGGGCCCGGGAAGGCCGATGGGTCGAGGTCCGTCCGGTACGTCACCAGCCCGGCCTCGTCGAAGACGATGCTGCTGTAGAGGGCGTGCGCGGCCCGGGGCCGGCCGGTGGTCACCGGGAGGCCGAGCGCGAGCCGGGTGGCCGCCACGGTCATGTCCACCCCGGACACCGCGGTCGTCATCTCGACCAGCCTGCCGCCGGGGCGGCGCGCGTTGACCTCGACGACGCGGAAGCCTTCCGGGCCGAGGCGCACCTGGGTGTGGCTGATCCAGTCGGTCACGCCGAGCGCGGCCAGGGCGGAGGTGACGACGTCGGCGAGGGCCGCCTCGCCGGCGGCGTCCAGGCCGCTCGGATGCTCGTAGCCGAGCTCCACGAAGACCGGCGGCTCGGTCATGTGCTGGCGGAAGACGCTCAGCAGGCGGGTGCGGCCGGCCTCCGTCAAGGTCTGCACGGCGTACTCCGGCCCGTCCACGTACTCCTCGACCAGGACCCCGGCCCGCGTCCCCGGCCCGGGGTCGGCCAGGATGCCGGCCGCCGCCTCGCGCACCTGCTCCGTGGTGAGACAGCGGCGCACGCCGAAGGCGCCGGCCCCGTCCCTCGGCTTCACCACCACGGGAAGACCGATCCTCTCCGCGACGCGCACGGCGTCCTCCGCGGCGGCGGCGAGGCCGAAACCCGGTACGGGCAGGCCCGCGTCGCGCAGGCGTTCGCGCGTGCGCAGCTTGTCCCGGCAGTTCCACGCCGCCTCGGCGCTGAGCCCGCGCCGCTCGGCGAGCAACTGCTCGGCGAGGTGCGCCATCAGCGGGATCCGCGGCTCCACGTGGGTCAGGACGGCCGCGGGCGCGGCGCCGCCGAGCCGGGCCTTGACGGTGTCGCGCACCTCGTCCCAGTCGTCGACGTCCACGTCGACCGGCACGTCGGCCCAGAAGACGCACTGCATCGGCACCTGGCGGTCCAGGTACAGGATGCGGTAGCCGAGGTCGTGCACGATGGTGAACTCTCGTTCGGCACGGCCGCCGATGAGCACGACGGTGTCCGCCGGAGGATTGCCGCCTTGTGTCATCGGCGCTCCGTTCCCTTCGAGCGAGTGGCGTGTCAGCAGGGCGAACACGGCCGTCAGCAGCAGGTGTTGGCCTTCTTGGCCGGCGCGGCCGCGGCGGCCGGGGCGGGACGCCGCGCCGCGTCCAGTTTCAGGACCTCCACGATGCCGGCGACCTGCGCGATCTCCTCGTTGCCCAGGCCGAGCTGCTTGGCGGTCGCGAGGAAGGAGCGCACGGTCTCCTCCCGGCCCAGCAACAGCGCGGCGGCCAGGGCCACGGCCGCCTTGGCCTTCGGCTCCAGCGCGCCACCGTCGAAGACGGTGTTGAAGAAACTCTGGTATCCGGCGGAGAAGCTCTCGTGGCCGTCCTTGATGTGCGGGGCCAGCTGCATGAGCTGGACCGAGATGCTGGGTGCGGCGGTTGCCATGGTGACTCCTCAGGTATTGACGGAAGTGCTCACTGATCGGGTGCGACGGTCGCCTCCCCGGCGTCCCCGGTCTCCCCCGCGTCCCCGTTCTCCTTGGCGTTCCCGGCTTCGTCGAGCGCCAGGAGCGCGACCGTGACCAGCAGCAGCCGGCCCGCCATGCGCAGGGCGGCGGGGTCGACATGCTCGGGGGAGTCCAGAGGCGAGTGGTAGTGCGCCGCGCCGAGCCCGAGTCCCGCGGCCGGCAGCCCGGCCGAGGCGTACCGCCGGTTGTCGGACGCGACGGGCCCGGCGGCGAGCGGGACGCCGAGCATGCGCCCCGCCCGGTCGAGGGCTTCGCGTATCCCTCGGGAACGCGGACCGAGCTCGACCGCCACGGCGCCGTTGAACTTCGCCGCCATGTCGAGGTTGACCACGTCCGGGCGGGAGCCGGAGGCCACCATGCGTTCCGCGTGGTGCTGGGAGCCGACGGCGCCGACCTCCTCGGCGTCGAGGAGGGCGAAGACGATGGGCCGGGGGGCCAGGAAGCCCTGCGCGGTGATGGTGTGCGCGACGCGGAGAAGCACCGCCGTTCCGCTCGCGTTGTCGCCGGCGCAGGGGAAGTGCCGCCCCGGGTCGGCGCCCACGCCGTCATAGTGCGCGGTGACCAGCACCGGCCGGTCGCGGCGGGCCGGATCGGCGCCCGGCAGGGCGGCGGTCACGTTGACGCCGGTGACGGCCTCGCGCCGCAGGGGGACGAGGGCGCGCACCGTACGGCCCTCGAGCGCGGGCAGGTGCTCCTCGCGGACGGCGATGACGGGCACGTCCACGGGCGCGCCCCCCACGATCCGCTTGGTGAGGAAGCCGGAGGACGCCGGCCGTTGCGGGGTGAGCAGGCCGAGCCCGCCCGCCGCGCGGACGGCGGCGGCCAGATCGGTGAAGGCCCGGCCCTGCGGCACCCGGTCCAGGAGGCACCAGGCGCCGGGACGCGGAGTGCCGTCCCACCGGGCGACCGGGCCTTCGACGGCCGTCTCCATGGCAGCCGATCGGGGGTGCTCGGCGTAGTCCCACCGGTGTTCGAACGTCCGGGACGGCCGCGGGCCCCGCACGGTGAACATGGGCGGCGAGGTGAGCCTGAAGACCTCCGGCACCGGGAAGGCCTGCGTCTCCGGTCGCAGTCCCGCGTCGCGCAGGCGGTCGGCGACCAGTGCCGTGGCGCGGTCGCGGCCGGGGGTGCCCACGGCGCGTCCGGTGAGGGGCTCCGCGCACAGCGACCGCAGGAGCTCTATGGCCTTCGTCTCGTCGAAGGCTCCGGCCAACGCACTGAGCCGTTCCTCCACACCGGGGTGGGCGGTCCTGGACATCCGATGACGAGCCTTTCTCGCTATCACGGGCGTTCGCCGATCGGGCGGCGCCCGGCCTTCGCCTTACTCTCCGCAGCAGCCGCTGCTCGTCTCGCTCGGCTCGCCGCAGCAACCACTGGCACTGTCCTCCAGGCCGAGGTCGACGCGCTCGGCCTCCACCGGGCCCGCGGCGGGCTCGCCGCAGCATCCGGTCGCGCCGGCGTCCACGTCCAGCTCGGGATCGGTGACGAACCCGCCGACGACGCGGTCTTCGGTGTCCTGCTGGCGGTCCATGGCTCACATCCCCTTCCGGGATTCCGACGCTAATTCGATAATTATAAGATCATCGAATCATGTGGGTGTCAATGGCCGATCCGGAGAACTCGATGCGGGTCGCCGGAGACACGGCTCCGGCGACCCACGACATCAGGCGATGGCCAGGTAGACGCCCGCCGCGACGGCGGCGCCCACCGGTGGCGTCAGCAGCCATGCGATCAGCAGGTCGCGCACGGTCTTCTTGTTCAGCCGGGACAGGTCGTTGGCGGCGATGCCGGAGATGGCGCCGGCCGAGACCTGTGTCGTGGACATCGGCAGCCCGAGCGTCGCGCCGAGCCCGACGAGAACCGCGGTGGTGAAGTTCGCGCTGAAGCCCTCCACGTGCGGGATCTTGATGACGGAGTAGGCGAGACGGTCGGCGATGCGCGAGCCGCCCACCAGGCCGCCGACCGCCATGGCCACCGTGACCAGCATGAGCAACGTCGTCGGAGTCATCCCTCCCACCAGCGCGAAGGAGCCGATCGCGACGATCTTCGGCGCGTCGTTCATCCCACGCGCGAAGCTCGCGAGGCCACTGGTCATCCAGTGGCCGACGGTGACCGCCTTCTGCGCCTTGGTGGCCTCCGCCCGCACGTCCACCGACGTGGCGAGCCCGCCGCCCTCCGGCACCCGCTCGGCCGCCCGCGCCCGCTCGGCCGCCCGCGCCTTCTTGGCCGCCGAGGCGGCCACGACCCTGCGGGTGATCAGGCCGAGCACGGCCGAGATCGCGTACGCCACCAGGATGCTGAGCAGCAGCGGCACGACGACCTTGCCCAGCAGGCCGTTCCACTGCACGGCGTCGGCGGCGAACAGGCTGCCCGCGCCGAGAAGCGCCCCCACCAGGGCGTGGGTGGTGGAGACGGGCAGTTTGAGCACCGTGGCGAGGATGACCCAGAAGACCGTGCCGACCAGCACCGCCACCGCGAAGGCCGGTGTCGGGGCGGCGGACACGATGCCCTTGGAGAACAGCTCGGTCATCTTCGACGCCAGGGTCAGCGACACCAGGCACCCCACGGCGGTCGCCACGGTCCCCCATAAGATCGCCGTGCGGATCCGGGTCACTCCCGCGCCGGCGAGCGTGGCGACGCCCTTCGGCACGTCGTTCGCGCCATTGGCGGCGGCGAGGGCGATAACGAGTATCAGAACGAGTACTTCCATTCGGCAACGGCCTCCTACGGTGTTGTGGCCCTGGCGGATGTCTCGGCGTGCCGCGTCGCGGCGGTGACGAAGGCTTCGATGAGCGGGTGGATCAAGCCGGGCGACGAAGAGAGCTCCGGCTGGAAGAGCGTGCCGATGAAGAAGGGGTGGTCGGCGATCTCGATGGCCCGTGGCGCCTTCTCGGCGTCCCACCCGCTGATCACCAGGGAGCTCCGCTCGATGAGATCGACGTAGTCGGGGTTGAGACCGTATTTGCAGTGGAACGTCTCGACGGTCTGCTCGGCGTAGGCGTACACCGACGCGAGCCTGCTGCCGTCGGAGAGGTGGAGGGGAGCCGTCTCCCCCGCCAGCGAGCAGCACAGCGCGGTGATCAGCGGGGTCTCCGCCTCCGGGTCGTACTGGACGTCGTCGGCCTGCGGAAGCCCCAGGACGTTGCGCGCGTACTCGATGAGCGCGTGCTGGAAACCGCCGCACGTCCCCAGATAGGGGATGCCCGTCTCCCGCGCGAGGCGGATGGCGAGCAGGACCCCGTCCTTCGAGGCGTACGGCGACCCGGGGATCACCCACAGCCCGGAGTAGCCGCCGAGGCTGTCCTCGCCCGTGATGGTCCCGGTGGGCACCCAGTCGACGTCGGCGGCCAGTGATGGGACGAACGCGTCCAGGCGCGCGTGGGCGGGGGTCTTGGAACTGCGATCGCCGATCAGGGCGATACGCGGGCGCTCGGTCATCAGAAGATCTCCTCATCATCCCCGGCGAGTCGGCCGATCCACATGTCTGCGCGTCGTCCGGTCACAGCAGTGGCCTGCCGGTCATCGCCGCCCCGGGCGGGCGTCCCAGAAGGGCCAGGATGGTCGGCGCGACGTCCGCGAGGGTGCCGCCGTCCCGCAGACGGCCCGGGTTCGGCGCCTCGGGCGCGGGCACCAGGACCAGCGGGACCGGATTGGTGGTGTGGCCGCCGTACGGGCGCTGTCGCCCGTCGGCGTCGGGACGCGTCATCTGCTCGGCGTTGCCGTGGTCCCCGACGAGGAGCACCCACCGCCCGGCCGCGCGCGCCGCCGGCACCAGCCGGGCCACGGCCGCGTCGGTGTGCTCGGCGGCCAGCACGGTGGCGTCGGCGTCGCCGGTGTGGCCGACGACGTCGATGTTGGCGAGGTTCGCCACGACCAGCGCCACGTCGGCGCGGGCGGCGGCCTCGCTCAGTGCGTCGACCACCGCGGGGAGGTTCATCTCCGGACGGGACCGGTAGTCGGGGGGACCCTCGCCGCTGATCCGGACGTGCTCCTCGACGGAACGCGCCCGGTCGTCGCGGCCGTTCAGGTAGTAGGTGACGTGCTCGAACTTCTCGCGCTCCGCGACGCGGACCGAGCGCAGCCCGTGCCGTTCCAGTTCGTCGGCCAGCCCGCCCGAGGCGTCCGCGCGGTCCACGAGCGGCGGAATGGACGCCCGGGTGTCGTACCGCGCGAGGCTGAGCAGGGTGACGTCCCGCGCGGCCAGGTGGGCCGCCAGGTGGTCGGCGAGCTGCTGGATGCGGTCGCTGCGGAAGTTGGTGAACAGCACCGCGTCGCCCTCGCCGACGGCGCCGGCGGGCGCGCCGTGCTCGTCGACCACGACGCTCGGCACGACCCACTCGTCGCTCTTCTGGCCGGCGAGCGCGTCGCGGGGATGGGTGACCCGTACTCCGATCCCGTCCATCACCGCCTGGGCGGCCGCCGTGGTGAGGTTCAGGTCGCCGCTCTTGTCGAGGGCGTAACCGCGGCCGACCACGCTGGCGACGCGGCCGGCGCCCGTCTCGGCCGTGAACTTGTCGACCTGGTCCAGGTAGGCCGCCGCCGTCCCGTCCCCCACGTCCCGGCCGTCCGTGATCACGTGGATCCACACGTCGGGCACGCCATGGAAGGCCGCCACCCTCAGGAACTCCTTCAGATGGCCGATGTGCGCGTGGATCTGCCCGTCCGAGCAGAGGCCCACGAGGTGCAGGGCCCGCCCGGTCCGGGCGAGCCGCTCGCACGCCGCGACGAGCAGCGGGTTGGCGGCGAGGGCGCCGCTCTCGATCTGCTGTTGCACGAGGAGGCTGTCGTACGGCAACGGCCGGCCGGCGCCGATCACCATGTGACCGATCTCGGAGTTGCCGACGGTGCCCGGCAGCAGGCCGACCGCCTCACCGGACGCCGCGACGAGGGTCGAGGGATACTCGGTCCTCAGCGCGTCGAGGTGGGGCGTCGCCGCCCGGCTGAGGGCGTTGGCCGGTCCTGGGCCGGCGTGCCCCCAGCCGTCCAGCACCAGGAGCATGCCCGGGGTCGCCTGGCTCACAGGGTCGACGCTCCGTCCGGGTGCAGCGTGTCCAGCGTCTCCCAGAACGTCGGATACGACTTGGCCACGCAGCCGGGATCCTTGATCACCACGCCCTCGGCGCGCAGGCCCGCGATGGCGAAGCACATGGCGATCCGGTGATCGTCATAGGTGTCGATGACGGCGCCGGCGGGGGTCCCGCCGGTGATGGTCATCGCGTCCGGGAACTCCTCCACCGTGATGCCCATCTTGCGGAGTTCGGTGGTCACCGCCGCGATGCGGTCGCACTCCTTGACCCGCAGGCTGGCGATGTTGCTGATGTGGGTCCGGCCCTCGGCGAAGGCCGCGACCACCGCGAGCGTCGGCACCACGTCCGGCATGCTCTCCATGTCGATGTCGATGCCGTGCAGCTCTCCGCCTCGAAGGGTGATGCCGCCGCCGTCGAAGGACGCCTCGCACCCCATGCGGGCCAGCGCGTCCACCAGGCCGACGTCGCCCTGGTGGGAGTCGCGGCCGATGCCCGGAATGGTGACCCGTCCGCCGAGGATCGCGGCGGCGGCCAGGAAGTACGACATGCCGGAGGCGTCCGGTTCGACGGTCACGGACCCGCCGCGGAAGGCCTGGCCGGCGGGGACGGTGAACCGGGTGTGGCCGTCGCGCTTGATCTGCACGCCCATCTCGGCGAGCGCCGCGATCGTCATCTCGACGTAGGGCTTGGAGATGAGGTCGTCGACGATCGTGACCTCCACGTCGTTACGGGCGAGCACCGAGTTGATCAGCAGGCTGGAGGTGAACTGACTGCTCACCGCGCCGCTGATCCGCGTGGCGCCGCCGCGGAAGTCGCCGCCGGTCACCCTGATCGGCGGCGACCCGTTCCCGCGCACGCTGACCGCCTCGACGCCCAGCGCCGGCAGGGCGGCGAGCAGGTCACCCATGGGCCGTTCCTGCATTCGCTTGTTGCCGGTGATCGTCGTCACGCCCGGGGCGTGGCCCGCCATGGAGATCATGAAGCGCAGCGGGGTGCCGGCGCCGCCCATGAAGATCTCCTCGTCCGGAGCGCGCATCGCCTGGCCGGTCGGCGTGACGTGAATCGTCTCGTTCTGCTCATCGATGTCCACGCGGACATGACCGAACGCCTCGACGCCGCGGGAGAGGTACACCGTGTCGTCGGAGATCAGCGCGTTCTCCAGCGTGGTCTCCTGGCCGGACAACGACGCGATGGCGAGGTACCTGTTGGTGTAGCTCTTGGAGCCGAGGACCTTGACGTCGGCGTCCATCTTGCCCAGCGGCCGGACGGTGACTTCGGCTGCCTTACGTCGCGGATCAGGGGTGGCTGAGGCCATTGTCTCTCTCCTTGAACCATGGGCGTCGGTCATACTGGCCGTCCCGGGAAATCCGTTCCCGGAGCGGGTTCACCTGTCAGAAACCGTCATTCTTCGAGCATCCAGCCACGTAATGTCGGTGAGCTGCGCAGAGCCCTTTCACATATGCGTATCGCGGCCGCGCGCGCCTGCGCCGGATTCGCACTGCTGTGAAAGAAGGTCAGCTCGATTCGGTCGGGGGTCGCGGAGGAATGCAGGTGCTCCAGGTCATCCGCGGGTGTGGCCGCGGTCCACAGAATGTCGGTGACGAGCTGCGCCGCCAGCCTTCGCCGGACGGCGGCGTCGGTGGCCATCAACGTCACCGATGCCATGTACATGACATTTCCGGGGTGTCGTCACGACGGCATCCGCCCGGCGGCGAAGACCACGCGCGCTCTCCGTACAGGGACCATCACTCGCCCGTTTCCGCCGCCCGGGGTGACCTCACAAGCGGCCATCCCGCATTCCCGCAGCTCACCTCGGCACCGTCGCACGCCCCTACTTTCATGTTCGGCACCGATGCAGGAAAGTGGTCCGGCCAGGCAGCTAGTTGCCGGGCAACTTGGTGCCACCGTCCGGCAAGAAAAGGGCCCAGATCACACGGGGCGGCACGGCGGACACCCCCCATAGCGGGCATGTCCGCCGCGCCTATAAATACCGGCCGCAAATCCCTAATCATCGACGTCGCCGGCACCGGCCAGAAAAGAGGGACGTCACCCTGCGTCACGCACCGAGTTCGGATCGCGGATGTGCGAGGAACGGGTTTCTGAGAGGCGTCGGCGAAGGCCCTGGTCGGTTAACCCGAGCCGATGCCGAACTCGACAGAACTTGATATGGACAGCCTCATCTTCGTGTTATTTAATGACCTCGCCGTGCACAGGTGTTATGGGGGCTGCCGTGCTTGAGCAATGGGGCTTGGACGTTCACGCCGATAGCATCTACCGTCTCGTGTTGACGCGGAAACAGTGGGGCATCGCGCAGATCGCCGCCCACCTCGGCATCTCCGAGACCGAAGTCCACGCCACCATCGACCGGCTGGTGGAGCTCTCGCTCCTGCGCCGGTCGTCCGGAGCGCTACGGGCGGGAAGCCCGAGCGTCGCCTTTCACGATCTGCTGCAGCGGCAGCGAGCCGATCTGTTGCGCCGCCAGGAGGAGTTCGTCGCCACGGAGCACGCCGTCGATCGGCTGATCCAGGAGTACAGCGAGCTGTGCGCGGCCGGCGCGCGTCACGAATGCGACTGCCTTGAGAGCGTCGAGGCGGTGCGTGCCCGCATCGAGACGCTCGCGCACTGGGCGACCTCCGAGTGCCTGTCGTTCATGCCGGGCGGCGCCCAGTCTGCGGAAAGCCTGGAGGCCAGCAGGCCGCTGGACCACGAGATGCTCGAACGCGGCGTGTCCGTCCGCACGATCTACCAGGACAGCGCGTGCAACGACGCGGCGACGCTCGGCTACGCGCGCTGGATGACCGGCCTGGGAGGCGAGGTCCGCAGCACCCCGATCTTGCCGATCCGCATGGTGATGTTCGACCACGATGTCGCGTTGCTGCCTCTCGACCCGACGGCGAGCAGAAAGGGAGCCGTGGAGGTCTGCGGCAAGGGGATCATCACCGCGCTTCTCGCCCTTTTCGAGGAGGTCTGGAAGCACGCCGCGCCCTTGGGCGCCGGGCGGCGATGCTGCGACGGGACCATCACCACGCAGGAGCGCGAGTTGCTCAGACTGCTGGCGCAGGGGCTCACCGACGAGGCGACGAGCAAGAAGCTGGGCATCGGGCTCCGCACACACCGCAGAATGGTGGCCGACCTGATGGACCGGCTCGGGGCGCGCAGCCGCTTCGAGGCCGGCGTCAAGGCGGTGGAGAAGGGCTGGCTGGCGCCCGCGAGCTGAGAGCGATATGCCAGCAACGTCCAGCATTGGCCACCATCGTCCACATGTATCCATTGCCGCTGGTCTAGAGAACTGTCAAAATAGGCATGTGTCGAAACAAGGGGGCGTTCCAGCGGAGATCTGCTGTCCGCCACTTGCCGCGGCGCCGGTCGACGCCGAGCAGGCGGCGGAGGTCGCGGCCGCGTTCAAGGCACTGTCGGACCCGGTACGCGTGCGGCTGCTGTCGCTGATCGCCTCGCACCCCGGCGGCGAGGCCTACGTGAACACGCTCACCGCGGCTTTCGACCTGACCGGCCCCACGATCTCCCATCACCTCAGAGTGCTGCGCCAGGCGGGGCTGCTCGGCTGCGAACGGCGGGGCACCTGGGTGTTCTACTGGGTGATCCCCGCCGCGCTGGAACGGCTGAGCGAAGTGCTGACCGTGCCCGCCGACGTCGCGCCCCGGCGGGTGGGGGCGCCCCTAAGCGGAGACGCCTGCGAGGTCGGCCGCGGCTAGCAGGGCCGAGAGCTGGTGCAGCCGCTCGCGTATCGGCCGGTAGTACACCCACGTGCCGCGACGCTCGTGGTCGACCAGGCCGGCCTCGCGGAGGAGCTTCAGGTGATACGAGATCGTCGGCGCGGCGACGTCGAACAGGTCGGTCATGTCGCAGACGCAGACCTCGCCGTCGGGGTGCGCGGCGATCAGCGACAGCAGCCGCAGCCGGATCGGGTCACCGAGGGCCTTGAACATCTTCGCCATGCTGACGGCGTGCGCGGGATCCAGCGGCACCGACTCCAGCGGAGCACAGCATCCCTTGGCAGGGGAGTCGGCTGCAGGCATGGTCACTCCCGTGTTCGACATGCCTCTATTTTGACACTCGTCTAAGTTCGCTGCAACAGCCGGCGTCGGGGGCGTACCGCGCACAGGGGTCTCGCCGCCCTCGCGGGGGTGCGCCTCGACGACCACGAGGGGGCGATCAGACTACGGCGCCTACCGGGCGAGGCCGACCAGTTCGTAACCGGCCTCGTCCACCGCGGCCTCCAGCGCCGGGTTCTCCACCGGCCGCTCGCTCGTCACCGTGACGGTCGCGGCCTGCAGATCGACCTGGACGTCCGTGACCCCGGGGATCTTCGCGACCTCCGCCGTGACGGCGGAGACGCAGTGCCCGCAGGTCATCCCATTCACGCGATAAGTAGCAGTCGCCATTGCCGGCTTCCCTTCAAGGTTGGAGAGAGTGGGTGCGATGACCGGACTCCCAGGGACGCCGGCCGGACGCGAAGGCCGGGCTCCGACCAGCGGTCGCGCGGCTCCCGCCGATTTGACAGAGGGTCTTCACTCCGGTCATTGACATCCCGTATGCTTAGATGATCATATAATTAAGTAAACCTCGAATCAAGCGCGGTGCGTGGCTCGGGCCACCTTTCGACCGCGCTTCCGGGCATCCGGCCACCTCCGACGGGGCGACGAAGGGATCACCGATGACGGCAGAGGCGTACGTCGACCTGCACGCGAAGATCTACGACGAGTTCTGGAGCTTCTATCCCAGCCGGATCGGCCGGGCGCTGCTGCGCCTCCACCAGACGACGATGCCCGACGCCCCGCGCCGCGTCCTCGACGTCGGCTGCGGCACCGGCATCGTCGCCGCGCGCTTCTACCAGGAGGGGTACCAGGTCACCGGCCTTGACATTTCCAAGGCCATGCTGGAACGGGCCCGGCGGCGCTTCCACGCGGCCGGCGACCGGGCCACGTTCATCCACGGGGACGCGACCGACTTCACCATCCCCGAACCGGTGCCGTTCGCCTTCTCGACCTACGACATCCCGAACCACCTCAGGACCCTGGATCAGGTCGCCTCGTATCTGCGTGCCGTCCACCGTGCCGTCGAACCCGGAGGCATGTTCGCGTTCGACCTCACGACGGCCAAGGGGCTCGAAGCGATGAACCGCATCTGGATCAAGGATGAGAAGTCGGCGATGTTCCTGTTCCGGGGGGCGATGAACCAGGAGGAGGGCTTCGGCTTCTTCCGGATCTCCGGCATGGTGCGCGCCGAGGACGGCCGCTACGACCGGTTCGAGTCCACCATCGTCAACACCGCGCACGCGGTGGCCGACGTGCGGAGACTCGTGGACGAAACCGGCTGGGCGGACTGCCGCGTCGGCACCCCCGACCACCCGCTCCTCCCGGCGGAGCACCCGGAGGACGAGGAGCGCGTCCTGTTCGTCGCCCGCAAGCCCGGCTGACGTCCCGCACCGCGCCGCAAGAGCACCATCCCGGCGCACACGTGAGGGCGGCGCACACGTGACGGTGTACGCGTGACGGCGGGGTACGCGCGCGGTCGGCCACCGACCGGGCGGCCTCAGCGACCCCCGCTCCGGCCAGGGTCCACGCGGAGGCCGGCGAGCCGTGTCGCCACCTCCGCGACGGTGTCACGCGCGGTCCGGCCGACGCCGATCAGCGTGGCCGACGCCGGGCCGGTCCAGTTCCCATATCCCAGCAGATGGAGACGAGGCTCTTCTTCGGCCCGCGTGCCGGCGGTCGCGATCACCCCGTCATGCGTGCGCAGCCTCAGCGGCGCCAGATGCCGCAGCTCGGGCCGGAAGCCGGTGCACCACAGGATGACGTCGCACGCCGACTCGGCGCCGTCCGCCCAGGCGATCCCGTCCGCGGTGATCCGGCCGAACATGGGCTGGGCCTTGAGCACTCCGCGCTCGCGCGCCTCGCGGACGGGCGGCACGGCCACGATGTCCCCCAAACCGCCTCCTCCCCCGGCATCGGCCTCACCCCGCACCCGCCGCGTCGCCATGTCGAACAGCGCCTTGCCGTCCACCTCGTCCGGCAGCAGCCGAGGCGTCCGCCGGGCGACCCAGATCGTCTCCGCGACGGTGGACACCTCGGCGAGAATCTGGGCCGCCGAGTTCCCTCCGCCGACGATGACCACGCGCCGTCCCGCGAACTCGCCGGGCCCGTCGTAGTCGGCGGCGTGCAGCTGCCGCCCGGCGAAGTCGCCCGCCCCGGGGTAGTACGGCACGTACGGCCGCCACCAGGTGCCGGTGGCGCTGATGACCACCTGCGCGATCCACTGCCCGGCGTCGGTGTCGACGAGTAGCCCGCGGTCGGCTCGCCGTACGGCCTCCACCGTCACGGGCCGCCGGACGGGAAGCCCGTAACGATCCTCGTAATCGGCGAGATAACGGACCACGTGCGCCGCGGTCGGATACCCGCCGTCGGAGGTCGACGGCATCATCCGGCCTGGTAGGGAGCTGTACCGCGCGGGCGAGAAGAGCCGTAACGACGGCCACGCGTGCCGCCAGGCGCCTCCCGCCCGCTCCTGGGCGTCCAGGATGACGAAGTCGGCTCCCGCGCGCCGCAGGTAGTACCCGGCGGCCAGCCCCGCCTGCCCGCCGCCCACCACGAGAACCTCGACCTCGGCAGGACTGTCGGATCGACGCTCACTGGCGGGCAGGGGCATGCACGACTCCTGATCAGAGGGATCTCTAACCTACAGCTCACGCCAAGGACACCGGCCACGAGCAGGCTCGCCGGAGGGCGTAGGCCGCACGCGGTCCCCGTTCAGCTGTACCAGCCCGGTTCAGGCGTGCGCGGGACTGTCCTTCCAGGAATGACGGGGGTCGCTCATCATCGGCGATCACCTTTCGGAGGGTCTGCGGCGACCGGGCGGGATGGCGCCCCGTCTCACTGTTCGGCGGGGACGCCCGCGCGGGTGGTGGTGCGACTGCTGAGGGAGCTCACGGCGGCAAGGGGTTTCCTCGCCGCCGTCGTGGTGCCCGGACAGGACCGGCCGGCCGAACCAGCCGTCGCCTTGGCTCGGCACCACATCCTGGCCGGGCACCGGCGGAAGCCAGGTGAGCGGTCCTGGGCAGACACCCAGTGCAACACGCGCGGCGGGCGCGGGCCGGCGAGGTCGAGGACGACGCCGACGTCGTCCTCGGACAGAACGATCATCAGAGCTCCAGGCCAGGGGTATCGGGTGGGCATTGGCCCGGAGAACCCGCGAGAGAGCGGGCTCGGAGAACGGCCGGCAGGTGGGCCGGATGGCGCACCCCGCACGCGGCGCTCGTGGGTGCGGCGGCCCCCTCGCTCACCGCCCTGCTGTCGTCAGATGGTTGGCGCTGCACAGCACGCCGGGAGCGAGGAGGGCGGACGGGTCGTCCAGCACCGCGGAGGTTCGCACGAAGAAGGTGTGTGATCGTCCGGCCGGCAGTGAGACCAGCATGTCGTCCGCCACCGCGTCGGAGGCGACCTTGTCGGCCAGCAGGGCGATATCGCGGGTGAAGGACGCGGCCCGCACCCCGACCCGATAGCCGCCGGGCGTCCTCTCGACGGTCGTGGTGAGCGACGCGGGCTCGTACGCCAGGTCTCGGTCCTCCGCGAACAGGTGACAGACCTGGACAGCGCCGACGGCCATCACCAGCACCTCCCGCTTGGCGTCGGCCGGTTCGAGCAGGTCTCCGGGCAGTTCGACGGACGCCACCGACCGGGGTGGCACAGCGAGGGACAGATCGGCAGTGGCCAACACGTTTCCGGCGAACGTCTGCCGGGTCGCGGCCACCGTCCCCGTCCAGATCTCGTCGTGGTCGTTGACGGCGATCAGAACGGTCCGGCCGTCCCTTGGCTGGACGGTGAGCAGCCGGGGTGCGAAAGCGTGCGCAAGGGCGTAGTAGAGGGGTTTGGGCCGTTCGTCGCCGTCCACGGCCGCCCAGGATGTGACCGGCCAGCAGTCGTTGAGCTGCCACACCAGTGCCCCGGCCGTGCGCGGCCACCAGGAGCGGAAGTGCTCGATGCCGAAGGCGACGGCGCGGGCCTGGTTGAGCTGTGCCGCCCAGTGCCAGTCCTCGAAGGAGGCGGGCACGGACAGGTGCGGTTCCATCCCACGGTCGAGCTTGAGGTTCCCGTTATCGGCCTTCTGGTGGAGCAGGAATCCCGGGGAGGCCGGCGTCATCGGCTCGTCGTGGATCCACCTGGTCAGCGTGCGCCAGGTGGGCGGCCCCTGGAAGCCGAACTCGGCGCAGAACCGCGGGACGCGGTCGCGGTAGTGCGTGTAGTCGACCGAGTTCCAGACGGCCCATTCGTGCCTGGTGCCGTGGTCGTCGCCATTCGGCGGCAGACCGGCGGGGCTGTAAGGGCTGCCGGGCGTGTAGGGCCTGGTGGGGTCGAGTTCGGCCACGATCCCTGGCAGTAGTTCGGTGTAGTAACCGAGCCCCCATGTGCGGCCCTGCAGCGTGTCGCGCCAGCCGGGCCACTCCGCGAAGGCCTCCAGATTCTCGTTGTTGCCGTTCCACAGTGCCAGCGAAGGATGGGAGACCAGGCGGGTGACGTTTTCGCGCGCCTCGGCCTCGACCTCGCTCCGCAGCGGCTCCTCCTCCGCGTAGAAGGCGCAGGCGAAGGGGAAGTCCTGCCACACGAGCACGCCCCGCTCGTCGCAGACGTCGTAGAAGTCGTCACTCTCGTAGATGCCGCCGCCCCAGACGCGCAGCATGTTCATGTTCGCGGCCACGGCCTGATCGACCCTGCGGATGATCCGCTCACGGTCGACGCGGGTGAGGAAGTGGTCGTCGGGAATCCAGTTGGCGCCCTTGGCGAAGACGGGCCTGCCGTTGACGACGAAGGTGAACCCGCTGCCGATGTGGTCGGGCTCGGTCTCAAGAGCGATCGTGCGGAAGCCGACGCGGCGCCGCACGACGTCGACCGGCCGGTCTTCATGGAGGAGCGTGACCGTCAGGTCGTACAACGGCTGGTCACCGTAGCCGGTCGGCCACCACAATCGGACCTGTGGTGCCAGCACGGTGACCGTGGCCGCGCCACCGGATACGGGCACCTGCTCGGAGCGGTCCGCCACGTCGACCGTGATGCTGTAGTGGCCGTCGCCGGCATGGTCGCCGGCATGGTCGCCGGCATGGTCGAGTTGCACATGTACCTCGACGCGGCCGGCGCCGTCCGGGTCGACGGTCACCAGCGGGCGTACGTGGGAGAGCCGGGCAGTGCGCCAGCGCTCCAGCCGCACCGGCTTCCAGATGCCGGCGGTCTGCAGGTCGGGGCCCCAGTCCCAGCCGAATGAGCAGGCCATCTTCCGGATGGCGTTGTAGGGATGGGGGTACGCGCGCTTGCGCGGACCCAGTGTCTCCTCCACCTGCTCGGCATGGTTCAGGGCGGAGTGGATCGCCACCACGAGTTCGTTCGCGCCGTCCCGCAGGATCTCGCCCACATCGAAGCGGTATCCGCGATGCATGTTGGCGGTGCGGCCGAGATGCCTGCCGTTGAGACCTACCGTCGCGACCGTGTCGATGCCGTCGAACACCAGGTCCACCCGCTCCCCGGGCCGCGCGGCACGGGAGTGGAAGGTCGTCGTGTACGTCCAGTCGGCGCGGTGCATCCAGACCAGTTCGGCTTCGTTCCGGTCCAGGTACGGGTCGGGGATGAGGCCTGCCGCCATGAGGTCGAGGTGCGAGCCGCCTGGCACGCGCGCCGGGATGTCGCGGCCGGCGACGGCATCCGGGACGGCCTCACCGGCTGCCCGCAGGCGCCACTCTTCCTGCAACATCTCGCGGATCATTCGCCCTCTTCTCCCATATGCCAGCACAATGATCTCAGGAGTATTTCTTAGGTAAGTTACTGAAGTTAGTCAAGTGCCCTTCAGGCAGAACATGCCGCCGGAACGCCGAGATCGTGAGTCCGGGAGGCCGGTGGCGGCGACCATGCGGACGCGGCCGATCGCGCCCGCGGCCCTGATGGCGTCCAGGACGGCGGGCTTGCCGCTCGCGTGCGGCTTCCACTCTCGCCCGCGCGCCCACCGCCCCGTCCGGCCGTGGATCCGAACGTTCCAGCTCGGTGCGACCGCCAGGAGCCGCGCATCCGGCCCTGCCACCCGCTCTGAAACTTCCACGGCCATTGACTTACTTAAGTGGACGAATAAACAATGCTCAACATCGTTTGAGAGGACCATCTGCTATGTCGATGAAGACCCCATGCGCGGTCGCCCGCGTAGCCGCTGGGCTCGCCGCATGCATAGTCGTCGCCGGTTGTTCCTCGTCCGGAAGTGCACCGGGACAGGCGTCCGGAGCCGCGGGCTCGTCGGGAGCCTCGAAGCCTCTGGTCGTGTACACCGGCGCGACAGGCGACATCCAGCCCATCTTCAACCCCTACCTGCCAGGGGCCCTCGGCGGCGGGGGCATGATCTTCGAGTCGTTGTTCTTCTACAACATCGTCCGCAGCGAGGCGCCCAGGCCCCGGCTCGGCGAGAGCTTCTCCTGGAACGACGACGGCACGAAGCTGTCGATCACGCTGCGCAGCGGCGTCAAATGGTCCGACGGCCGGCCCTTCACCGCCAAGGACGTCGTGTTCACGCTGAACATGATCGCGAAGTACAAGGCCCTGAACGGCACGGGCTACCGGGGCAAGGCGGCCGCCACCGACGACACCCACGTGGTGATCAAGTTCGAGGAGCCGTCCTTCGTGGACGGCCCGCAGATACTCGGCCGGATCTGGATCGTGCCCGAGCATAGGTGGAAGGACATCCCCGACCCCACCAAGGAGCAGCTGCGGGAGCCCGTCGGCACCGGGCCCTACCTGGTCGACGATCTCAAGCCCCAGGCGTTCACGCTGAAGGCGAACCCCGGCTACTGGGGCGGCGAACCCGCCGTGCAGAAAATCCGCTTCCCCTCGCTGTCGGGCAACCAGGCCGGCGCCACCGCCCTCAAGTCCGGCCAGATCGACTGGCAGACCGGACCGGTGCCGGACATCGCGAACGTGGAGCAGAGCTACCCCGGGTACAAGCTGATCATCACCCCGCTGAACCAGATGGTGCTGGACACCTGCGCCAACGCCGACCTGGGGTGCAAGGGCCCGCAGACCGACCCCGCCGTCCGCCAGGCGATGTACTACGCCGTCAACCGGACCCAGTTGAACGCACTGGCCTTCGAGAACACCAGCGCCGAAATTTCGCCGAGCATGGCACTGGTGCAGCGGGACCAGGCCGTCATGTCCGGCCGGCTGCAGAACAGGGTCGCGCCGATGCGGCCGGATCCGGCGAGGGCGCAACAGATTCTCGAAAGCGCGGGCTACGCGAAGGGCGCCGACGGGGTCTACGCCAAGGACGGCAAGCCCGTGAAGCTGACGCTCAAGACGGTCGCCGGATGGACCGACTACATCACCGCGGCCGACACCCTGAGTCAGCAACTGGCGAAGGCCGGCATCAAGGTCACCGCGCAACAGCTGTCGTACAACGAATGGGCCGGCGCGCGGCAGCGCGGCGACTTCCAGCTGATGCTCGACTCGCTGTACCAGGGCCCGGCCGCCGACCCGTTCTACGTCTACAGCTACTTCTACAGCACCGACACCACCGACAAGGTCGGCGGGACGGCCGGCAACAATGTCAGCCGCTTCTCCGATCCCGACGTGGACAAGGCCCTCGCCGAACTCAAGAAGATCGACGTATCGGACACCGCGGCGCGGCAGCCGTACTTCGACATGATCCAGACCCGCATCGAGCAGTCGATGCCCTATGTCCCGCTGCTCACCCAGGGGACGATCAACATCTACAACGCCAGGAAGTTCACCGGCTGGCCGGCCAAGGAGGACCTGTACGCCTTCCCGGCGGCCTGGCAGGCCCCGGACGCCTCGGAGATCTATCTGCGGCTCAAGCCCACGGGCAAGTGAGCCGATGCGGTACTACCTCCGCAAGTTCGGTTTCTACCTGGCCGCCCTGTGGGCGGCGGTCACGCTGAACTTCTTCATCCCCCGGATGATGCCGGGCGACCCCGTGAGCATCCTGATGGCGAAGCTGCAGCAGCGGGGCGGCTCGGTCGGCCCCGAGGCTCGCAGAGCCTACGAGCTGCTGCTCGGCACCGACACCGGTGAGCCGTTGGCCAAGCAGTACCTGTCCTATCTCGGCAACATGCTGCGCGGCGACTTCGGAATCTCGGTCAGCGCCTACCCGGTGCCCGTCTCGGAGGTCATCGCGACCTCCCTGCCCTGGACGATCGTGCTGGTGGGCATCGCGACCGTGCTGTCGGTCCTGGTCGGCGCCGGGCTGGGCATGGTGGCGGGATGGCGGCGGGGCACCTGGCTCGACGCGCTGGTGCCCGCCACCACGGTGCTGGCGGCGGTGCCGTACTTCTGGCTGGCGCTCGTCCTCGTCGCCGTTCTCGGGTCAGCGCTGGGCTGGTTCCCGCTCATCGGCGGCTACGACGTCGACTTCACCCCCGGATGGAACCTCGACTTCCTCGGCTCGGCCGTCCATTACGGCGTGCTGCCCGCGCTGACGATCGTGATCTCTTCGGTGGGCGGCTGGCTGCTCGGAATGCGCAACATGATGGTGTCCACGTTGTCCGAGGACCATGTGCTCACCGCCACCGCGAAAGGGCTGCCGAACAGGCGCGTGATGATCTGGTACGCCGCCCGCAACGCGGCACTGCCGTCGATCGCCGGGTTCGCCATCTCCCTCGGATTCGTGGTGGCCGGTTCCATCGTGACCGAACAGGTGTTCTCCTACCCCGGCATCGGCTCGAAGCTGCTGGAGGCCGTGCAGAACAACGACTACGCGCTCATGCAGGGCATCTTCCTGGTCACGACCGTGGCGGTGCTCGGAGCCAACCTTGTGGTCGACCTGCTCTACAGCGTCATCGACCCACGAACCCGCGCGGGAGCGAACGCATGACCGATCTCGGTCCGGATTCCCCGGCGCCCCGGCGCACCGTGCTGCCCCGGTCGTCGCCCAAGCTGGTCACCGGGCTCGCCCTGATCACCGCGATCATCCTCGTCGGCGTCGTCGGCCCGATCTTCGCCGGCGAGCCGGACGCGATCAACGACATCGGACTGACTTCGCCCGGCGGAGGCCACATCCTCGGCACCACGCAGATGGGCCAGGATGTGCTGACCCAGATCGCGTACGCGACCAGGGGATCGCTCTACATCGGCCTGCTCGTCGGCGTGATGGCCACGGGCCTGTCGGCGCTGTTCGGCATCATGGGCGGCTATGCCGGCGGCGTGGTGGACGAGGCGTTCTCACTGTTCACCAACGTGATGCTGGTGATCCCCGGCCTCCCGCTGGTCATCGTCATCTCCGCGTTCGTGCCGCCCGAGCAGCGGGGGCTGTGGACCATCGCGGTGGTGCTCGCGATCACCGGCTGGGCCGGGGCGGCCCGGGTGCTTCGCGCGCAGACGCTGACGCTGCGCAACCGGGAGTACGTCCTGGCCGCCCGCGTGGCGGGGGAGCCGGCGTGGCGGATCATCACCGTCGAGATTCTGCCGAACCTCCTGCCGCTGCTGGCCTCTCAGTTCGTGTTCTCGGTGATCGCGGCGATCCTTTCCGAGGCGGGCCTGTCGTTCCTCGGGCTCGGCGCCTCGAATTCCTCCACCCTCGGCACGATGCTCTACTACGCCCAGAACGGCTTCGCGCTGCAACGCGGCGCGTGGTGGTGGTTCGTACCGCCAGGCCTGATCATCGCCCTGTTCGGCTGCGGTCTCGCACTGATCAACTTCAGCATCGACGAGATCATCGACCCGAAGCTGCGCGCCGTACCGCGCCGGATCCGGTACCGGCGGCGTGACCCGGCGCCGGTGGAACGGCCCTCGCACGACACCGCGGTGAGCGTGCGGAACCTTTCGGTGACCTACGGGAACACGGTGGCGGTCAAGGACGTGTCGCTGGAGGTACGGCGGTGCGAGATTCTGGGCCTGGCGGGTGAGTCGGGCAGCGGGAAGACGACGCTCGCGTACGCGATCAACCGCCTGCACCGGCCGCCGGCGGAGATCACCGCCGGGTCGGTCACCTTCCACGACCGCGACGGCGAGGACGTGGACGTGCTCGCCCTGCCGCCCGGCGAACTGCGGGCCTTCCGGTGGTCCCAGCTGTCGGTGGTGTTCCAGGGAGCGATGAACTCGCTGAACCCTGTCATGACGATCCGAGCGCAGCTGGAGGACGTACTCACCACGCACCGCCCCCACCTGTCGCGGAGCGATCGCCGGGCCCGCTGTGCCAGGGCGCTGGAACTGGTGGGGGTGGACCCGGTACGGCTGCGCTCCTACCCTCACGAGCTGTCCGGAGGCATGCGACAGCGCGTCATGATCGCGATGGCCATGCTGCTCGACCCGCAGGTCATGATCATGGACGAGCCGACCAGCGCCCTGGACGTGGTAGTGCAACGAGGCATCCTCCGCGAGATCCTGCGCCTGCGCGACGAACTGGGCTTCGCCATCGTGCTCATCACCCACGACCTGCCCCTCCTCCTGGAGGTCAGCGACCGCATCGCCGTGATGCTGGGCGGGGAGATCGTCGAGTGCGCGGCGACCGAGGAGATCCTCGCCGGACCCCGCCATCCCTACACCCGGCGCCTGCTCGAATCGTTTCCCAGCCTCACAGGAGAGCGCGGCGCGTTCGTCCGCTCCGGTGAGGCCACCGGAGGTGCACGGTGACCACGCTCGACGTGACGGACCTCGTCAAGGATTTCCGCATCCGAGGTGGCCTGCGCGGACGACGGCTGCGGGCCGTGGACCACGTCTCGTTCACGCTCACACCCGGCCGTACGGTCGCCCTGGTCGGGGAGTCGGGTTCGGGCAAGTCCACGATCGCCAGGATCATCGCCCGGCTCGAACGGCCCACCGCCGGACAGGTCGTCATCAAGGACGAGGACGGCGGCCGAGTGCCCGACCGGGCCTATCGCGACCATGTGCAGATGGTCTTCCAGGACCCGTTCTCCTCACTGAACCCCTTCCACACCATCGAGCACCATCTGATCCGCCCGCTGCTGCTGCACGGGCAGGCCCGTACCGGCGCCGATGCCCGCAAGAAGGTCGCCGACCTGCTGGAACGGGTCAACCTGCCCGCACGCGACATCGCCCACCGCCGCCCGCACGAGCTGTCCGGCGGCCAGCGGCAGCGAGTCGCCATCGCTCGCGCGCTCGCGCCGGGGGCGAAGGTGATCGTGGCCGACGAGCCCGTGTCCATGCTGGACGTCTCCATCAGGCTGGGCGTGCTGAACCTGCTGGCGCGCCTGCAACGCGAGGAGAACCTGGCCGTCCTCTACATCACACACGACCTGGCCACCGCACGGCACTTCTCCGACGACATCCTCGTGCTCTACCGAGGCCGGGTCGTGGAGCGCGGCCCGGCCGACGCGGTCATCCTCGACCCACGGCACCCCTACACCCGGCTCCTGGCCGCCGCCTCGCCCGACCCGAAGGCGCGTGGCCGTCCTCTCGACATCGATGCGGCGGCTGTCGCGGCAGCCGGCGAGGCCCCCGCCTACGACCATCGGATCCAGTCGTGAGGTGGCAGATACCCGGATCCACCAGGTAGAAGGAGGAGATCCATGAAACATCGCGTCGCGTTAGCGGCGGCGGCCGTCGGCCTTGCGGCCGTGTCCGCCGCGCTCATGAGCCCGCCGGCCTCCGCCGCCGGCAGCGGCTGCTCCGTGAAGTACAAGGTCGCCGGTGAGTGGCAGGGCGGCTTCCAGGGTGACGTCTCGATCACCAATCTGGGCGATCCGCTGACCGGCTGGACGCTGGAGTTCGACTTCCCCAACGCCGGTCAGCGGGTGAGCAACGGCTGGAGCGCCGACTGGTCGCAGTCCGGCGCGCACGTCACCGCCCGGAACCTGAGCTGGAACGGCGCCCTGGCCGGCAACGCCTCGGTGTCCATCGGCTTCATCGGCGCGTGGAGCGGAGCCAACCCGGCGCCCACCGCGTTCAAGGTCAACGGGGTCGCGTGCGGCGGCGGCACGCCGACCCCGACCTCCACGCCGACCCCCACGCCGACCCCGACCCCGACTCCCACCCCCACTCCGACGCCTCCGACCGGTCCCGCGCCGCAGTTGCGGGTGTCCGGCAACAAGATCGTCACTGCGGAGGGCAAGGCGTACCGGCTGCTCGGCGTCAGCCGCTCCGCCGGTGAGTACGCCTGCGTCCAGGGCAAGGGCACCTGGGACTTCGGTCCGGTGGACCAGGCCTCGGTGGACGCGATGAAGAATTGGAACATCCACGCCGTCCGCATCCCGCTCAACGAGGAGTGCTGGCTCGGCACCAACGGCACGCCCAGCGGCGCCGCCTACCAGCAGGACGTCAAGAACTATGCGAACCTGCTGGTCGTCAACGGCATCACGCCGATCATCGACCTGCACTGGAACTGGGGACAGTTCAGCGGCCCCTCGTGGGCGTGCACGGACACCACCGCGACCTGCCAGAAGCCGATGCCCGACGCCAAGTACGCCCCGCAGTTCTGGACCGGCGTGGCGAACACCTTCAAGGGCAACAACGCGGTCGTCTTCGACCTGTTCAACGAGCCGTGGCCGGAGTACGGCACCGGCGACACCACCTCGGGCTGGAAGTGCCTGCGCGACGGCGGCGCCTGCCCCGGCTTCACCTACGAGGTCGCGGGCATGCAGAGCCTGGTCAACGCCGTCCGGGCGACGGGGGCGACCAACATCGTGATGGTCGGCGGCCTCGCCTGGAGCAACGACCTGAGCCAGTGGCCGCAGTACAAGCCGAACGACCCGACCGGCAATCTGGTCGCCTCCTGGCACTCCTACAGCTTCAACTACTGCTCCAACGAAGCCTGCTGGGACAGCCAGATCGCTCCGCTCGCCGCGAAGATCCCCGTGGTGACCGGTGAGTTCGGCGCGGACAACTGCGGCTACGACTACATGGACCGGCTCACCAAATGGGCCGACAAGAACGGCGTGTCGTACCTGGCCTGGACCTGGAGCCCGTGGGGCTGCAGCAGCGGCGCGGTGCTGATCAAGGACTACAACGGCACCCCCGAGCCGGGCATCGGTGAGGGCTACAAGGCGCACCTGCTCACCCAGAACCCGTAGGCGTGACCATCTGTCCCGACCGCAGGTGACCGCGCCGGGCCCGGCCACCGGACCATGGTGGCCGGGCCCCTCTGGCGAATGCCGTCACAGAACCCGCGCTCAGCAAGGCGAAGGCCCTGGCCTCGCCCGGTTCTTCCGGCGGGGCGGTGACGCCGGAGCGGACGGCGCGGATGGGCTGCCGGTGAGGGACCCCGCCGATGTCAGGCTCGGGCGTCCAGTTGCAGAGAGGCCAGCTCGCTCTGCAGGACGAGTACGGCACCGCCGATCGCGGCCGCGTCCGACCCGCTGACCGAGGTGACCACCCGCACCGGGTGCGCCCGCCGGGCGAAGGTGCGCCGTTGTACCTCTTCTTCGATCACCGACTGGTAGATCGGTCCGGCCGTGGCGAAACTGGGCCCGGCGAGCACGATCAGATCAAGGTCGAACAGGCTGGTCATGGTGACGGCGGCGGTGCCAAGATGGCGGGCGGAGCGCTCGATGAGGGCCCGTGCCGTAGGGTCTCCGGCGATGGCGGCGGTCGCGATGCGGGCGAACCCGGTCAGGATGTCGGTGGCGGCGGGGCTGAGCCCCAGTTGCCGGCTGAGGCTCGGCTCTTCCATCGCCTGGTTGATCACGGCAGCTGGCTCCGCGTAGTTCGCAAGGCAGCCGTAGTTGCCGCAGGCGCAGGGTTCTCCGTTGAAGTCGATGGTGATGTGGCCGATCTCGACGCCGTTGGAGGAGACGCCGCGGTACACCTCGCCGTCGACGACCACGCCCCCACCGAGTCCGCTCGCCATGTAGAGGCACCCGAAGGTGTCCTGCTCCACCGCGCCCAGCCAGTGCTCTCCGATCGCCGCGGCCGCCGCGTCGTTGTCGAGCAGCACCGGCTGGCCGAGGATCTCGGACAGGCGCGGCGCGACCGGGTATCCGAACCATTCCGCGGTCGGCTGGTGGGTGAGCAGCACGCCCGCTTCCCGGTCTTGAGGTCCGTAGGTCGCCAGCCCCACTCCGAGCACCTTGCCCCGGTCGACTCCGGCGGTGTCGAGCAGGGCGTCCACTCGCGAGGCCATCAGAGAGAGCGCCTGCTCGGGAGGCAGCAACGCCGTACCGGGAAAGGAGGTCCTCGCCACCTGCCGCCCCGTCAGATCGACGACGACGATGACGCAGATGTTGCGTTCGAATAAGATGCCCACGGCGTACCGCGCATGCGGATTGAGCTGCAGCAGCGTCGGAGGTTTACCGCCGGTCGACGCGCCGCGCCCTACCTCGAGGACCAGCCCCAGATCCATGAGCTCCCGGACGACCTGGGTGATGGTCGCCGCCGTGACTCCGGTACTGGCGGCGAGCTCGACCCGGCTGATGGTGCGCGCCTTCCGAATGCTGTTGAGCACGGTGCCGCGGGTCTTCGGCCTCCCGGCCCCGATGGGGCTGGCCGCCATTGGGCCTCCTTGCAGCCACCGACCGACCACAGCTTGTGAGGGTGGTGGAGACGTGTCTCATGTGATGCAGCGACAACGGTTCATTGATCGATCAATAAACTATCCTCCCATCGCGCGCGTGGTTTTGTGGTGTCCAGTCACGCCACTGACGGTGGCGACCACCCTGGGACCGACGTCCAACGGCCGACGCGTGCGCGGGGAGCACCCCGGCGCAGTACAGGGCGTCGCACCTGCTCCGGGGCCATCCCCGCGTGCACGGGGAGCACTGGACCTTTATGGACCGGCATGTACGTGGATTACCGCCCGTATTCACCAGCCAGTCCCTCACGTTTGACCAGCCGGCCCCAGCGTGCTGATCTGGCAAACCGGGCTGCGATCGCCTTGCCGGATGGGAGAGCGCCATCAGAGGTTCGGTAGCCCACTTTCGGCCTCGGGATTGTAAAACCGGAGAGTTCCGGGCTGGGTGTGGGAGGCGGCTCGAGGTGTCGCGTTACACCTCGTACGCCTCGCCATCGGTGCTGGCGACTACGACCGTGTAGCCGTCGGGGTCCTTGAGCCAGATCTCGCGGTGGCCCGGGCCGTTGCCTTGGCCCTGCGGGGGGTTGCGGTGCGGCGGTCGGACCACCTTGGCTTTGAGGTCGGCTGCGCGTTGGAGTACGCCGTCGAAGTCGCTGACTTCCCCGAACCACACCAGGACGCCGTTGCCGACGTCGCTGCCGACGTCGGTGAACAGGCCGTGGTGGTGCTCGACATGCCGCTGGTGGAGCTGGAGCGCCAGGACGCCGTCGGCGAGCAGGCGCTCGTACTCCGGCCCGCCGTGGTCGCTGCGCAGGCCGAGAAGCTGCTGGTACCAGCGGCTGGATGCCTCGACGTCGCTGACGCCGAGCATCGTCTGGGCCTGGGCGGTGCGGGCCGGCGCGACGACGCCGATGCGGTTGCCCGCGGGGTCGTCGATCTCAGCCAGCCAGCGCTCGCCGCCGTCCGGCTGAGGGCGGCCGCGAACCCGGCCACCGGCGGCCTCCACCCGTTGCAGCGCGGGATACAACTGGTCGACCCAGACCCAGACGACCGGCCCGGCCTCGCGGGCCGGCGTCAGATCGGTGGTCCACTGGCCGATGAACCCGGGTGCTGTGAAGTCGCCGTGCTCGCCGTCGGCGGACCAGCCGAAGGCCGCCTGGTAGAAGGCCGCGGAGCGGGCCACGTCGGTGGCGGGCAGTTGCAGGTAGGCGATGCCGCCCTCGGGCGGGTGCTGCCCCCCGGCGGGGGTGGGTCGGCTCACGTCGTTCTCCTTCGGTGGTGGACGGATCCGGGGGTGTCGTCGATGAGCAGCCGGCCGGCGGAGCGGGCGAACCAGTCCTGATAGCGCTCGACCGTCCAGCCACGGCGACGGACCAGCCGGTCGAACAGCGCGGGGTCCATCCACCGCCGGCAGCGCCGCGATGGTCAGCGTGACAGGGATGGTGTAGCCGAGTCCCGCGCCGCCGGCCGGCGTGAGCACCAGCACTATGGCCTCGGGACCGTACGCCACCGGACGCCATCGCGTCCAAGGACAGCGCGGCCGGCCCGCCGACGACGGACAGCTGATGCCGTTCGCCGGTATCAGCGGGCCCTTGGGGTATGGCGCGGATTTTCACAACCAACGTAGAGAATACCGCTCGGCGAGGGATTTCAGGCATATGTTGCACCCCGTCAGAGCCCACCTAGAACCATCCACACGCATTCCTGGCGCGTAACGCACAAATAGCTACGTGAACGTACGGCCAGGTCAGCAAATTGCGGTAGCAACAGGCAGTGGCGGAGTGAGGCAGCTACGGCGGACGTCGTCGATCAGCTGGATACGCGTTCAACTCCGGCGCCCACGGCCGCCGAACGAGAGCCTGGGGCAGCACAGCGTAGGGATAGTGTCAATGTTTGCCCCTCAGCCGTATGAAACCCGTCAAGATCGGCAAAACCGCTTATAACTTGCGATTTGCTGGATTTATGGCCGCCTGTCCGGCGGTCGAGGCGACATGTCACGGATTTGAGGAGTGGGGATGACCGACGTCATCTTCGTGGGCCTGACGATCGCGATGTTCGTGATCCTCGGGCTCGTCGTGAAGGTAGTGGAGCGGCTGTGAGCGCTGTCAACGCCACCGGCCTGATCGTGGTCGCCGCCTTGGTGATCTTCATGGTCGTGGCCCTGCTGTTCCCGGAGCGCTTCTGATGTCCTCGACCACGGCCGGGATCCTGTTCATCGCATCCCTGCTCGTCGCCCTGGCCGTCTGCTACCGGCCACTGGGCGACTACATGTACCGCGCCTACACGGCCACCCGGCATTCCCGCGTCGAGCTGGTGATCTACCGGCTCGTCGGCGTCAAGCCGGACGGCGAGCAGCGTTGGGCCGTCTACGCGCGCTCCGTGCTCGCGTTCTCCGTCCTGTCGATCCTGTTCCTGTACGGCCTGCAACGCGTACAGAGCCATCTGTTCCTCAGCCTGGGCATGGGATCGGTGGCGCCGGACCTCGCCTGGAACACCGCGGTCAGCTTCGTCACCAACACCGACTGGCAGGCGTACTCGGGAGAGTCCGCGATGGGCCACGTCGTGCAGACCGCCGGCCTTGCTGTGCAGAACTTCGTCTCCGCGGCCGTCGGCATGGCGGTGGCGGTCGCGCTGATGCGCGGCTTCGCCCGACACAGAGCCGACACTCTGGGCAACTTCTGGGTGGACCTGGTGCGCGGAACCGTCTGGATCCTGCTGCCGATCGCCTTCGTGGCCGCTCTGCTGCTGGTGGCGGGAGGTGTGATCCAGACCTTCGGCGACCACTTCACGTGGGCCACACTGACGGGCGGCGAGCAGACGTTCACGCCGGCGGCCGCGGCGAGCCAGGAGGCGATCAAGGACCTGGGCACCAACGGCGGCGGCATCTTCAACGTCAACTCCGCCCACCCGTTCGAGAACCCCACGTCGTGGACGAACTGGATCGAGATCTTTCTGCTGCTGGTGATCGCGACGAGCATGCCCCGTACGTTCGGCCGGATGGTCGGCGACAACCGTCAGGGTTACGCGATCGTCTCGGTCATGGCGGTCATCGCCGTGATCAGCATCGGGGTGACCAATTGGGCGGAGCTGAGCGCGGGCGGCACCGTGCCACAGGCCATCGGCCACGCGATGGAGGGGCGGGACACCCGCTTCGGCGTGTCGAACTCCGGCATGTTCGCCAGCGCCACCACGCTCACATCCACCGGCTCGGTGGATTCCTTCCACGACTCCTACACCGCGCTCGGCGGCGGCATGCTGCTCTTCAACATGCTGCTCGGCGAGGTCGCTCCCGGGGGCGTCGGCGCGGGTCTGTACGGCATCCTGATCCTGGCCCTGATAACCGTGTTCGTGGCGGGCCTGATGGTGGGCCGCACGCCGGAGTACCTCGGCAAGAAGATCGGCGCTCGCGAGATCAAGCTCGCCTCGTTGTACTTCCTGGCCACCCCCGTTCTGGTGCTGGCCGGCACGGCTGTGGCGATGGGCACCGCGACAGGCCGAGCGGCCATGCTGAACTCCGGTCCGCACGGGCTGTCGGAGATCCTCTACGCCTACACGAGCGCGTCGAACAACAACGGCTCGGCGTTCGCCGGGGTCAGCGTGAACACCCCCTTCTACAACACCACGCTCGGCCTGTGCATGGCCTTCGGACGGTTCCTGCCGATCGTGCTGGTCCTGGCACTGGCGGGATCGTTGGCCGGGCAGGCTCCGGCCCCCGCCTCGGCGGGCACGCTACCGACTCACCGCCCGCAGTTCGTCGGCATGGTCGTCGGTGTCACCGTCATCCTGGTCGCCCTGACCTTCCTCCCGGCGCTGGCTCTCGGCCCACTCGCAGAAGGACTCCTCTGATGTCGACCTCATCGCTGCCGGCGCCGGCCCGTAGGCCCAAAAGGGCGGTCAGTCGTGTCGGCGGTGGTCTGATGGACCCCCGGCAGTTGCTCCGGTCACTGCCCGACGCGCTGAGAAAGCTCAACCCCGCCACGATGTGGCGCAACCCGGTCATGCTCATCGTGGAGATCGGCGCCGCCTTCACCACGGTGCTGGCCGTGCTCACACCGTCGCTCTTCGCCTGGGCCATCGTGGTGTGGCTGTGGCTGACCGTCGTGTTCGCCAACCTGGCCGAGGCGGTGGCGGAGGGGCGTGGCAAGGCGCAGGCCGCCACGCTGCGCGCGGCCAAGCGCGACACCACCGCGCGCCGGCTGCGGAGCCGCACCTCCGCGGAGTGGGATACGGTCGGCGCGGCCGAGCTCAGGCAGGGCGACTTCGTCGTCGTCGAGGCCGGCGAGATCATCCCCGGTGACGGCGACGTGGTCGAGGGCATCGCCTCCGTGGACGAGTCGGCCATCACCGGCGAATCGGCCCCGGTGATCCGGGAGTCCGGCGGCGACCGGTCCGCGGTGACGGGTGGCACGAAGGTGCTGTCGGACCGGATCGTCGTCGAGATCACCCAGAAGCCCGGCGAGAGCTTCGTGGACCGGATGATCGCCCTGGTGGAGGGTGCGAACCGGCAGAAGACGCCCAACGAGATCGCGCTGAACATCCTGCTCGCCGCGCTGACGATCATCTTCCTGGTCGCCACCGCCACCATGCAGCCGCTGGCGATCTACTCCAAGTCCGTCAACCCCGGCGTCCCCGACTCGCCGGCGCTCACCTCCGACGGCGTCAGCGGGATCGTGCTCGTCTCCCTGATCGTCTGCCTCATCCCCACCACGATCGGGGCGCTGCTGTCGGCCATCGGCATCGCGGGCATGGACCGGCTCGTGCAGCGCAACGTCCTGGCGATGTCCGGCCGCGCCGTTGAGGCCGCGGGCGACGTCTCGACCCTGCTACTGGACAAGACCGGCACGATCACGCTGGGCAACCGGCAGGCCGGCGAGTTCGTGCCGATCCGCGGCGTCACCGAGGAGGAACTCGCCAAGGCGGCGCAGTTGTCCAGCCTGGCCGACGAGACACCCGAGGGCCGCTCCATCGTCGTCTACGCCAAGGAGAGGTACGGCCTGCGTGAGCGGAAGCCGGGCGAGCTGGCGCACGCCGAGTGGGTGCCGTTCACGGCGCAGACCCGCATGTCGGGTGTGAACCTGGACGGCCGCGAGATCCGCAAGGGCGCCGCCACGGCGGTCATGAAGTGGGCGCGCGACCACGGCGGCCACCCCACCGACGAGGTGGGCCACCTGGTCGACGGCATCTCCGCCGGCGGTGGCACGCCACTGGTCGTGGCCGAGAAGGGCCGCGTGCTCGGCGTCGTCCACCTCAAGGACGTCGTGAAGCAGGGCATGCGTGAGCGCTTCGACGAGATGCGCCGCATGGGCATCCGCACCGTAATGATCACTGGCGACAACCGGCTGACCGCCAAGGCCATCGCGGACGAGGCCGGGGTGGACGACTTCCTGGCCGAGGCCACGCCCGAGGACAAGCTCGCCCTGATCAAGCGGGAGCAGGAAGGCGGCCGGCTGGTCGCCATGACCGGTGACGGCACCAACGACGCGCCGGCCCTGGCCCAGGCGGACGTGGGCGTGGCCATGAACACCGGCACCTCCGCCGCCAAGGAGGCGGGAAACATGGTGGACCTCGACTCCAACCCGACCAAGCTCATCGAGATCGTGGAGATCGGCAAGCAGTTGCTCATCACCCGGGGCGCGCTCACCACGTTCTCCATCGCCAACGACGTGGCCAAGTACTTCGCGATCATCCCGGCCATGTTCGCGGCGGTCTACCCGGGCCTGGACGCGTTGAACATCATGCGCCTGGCCAGCCCTCAGTCGGCGATCCTGTCCGCGGTCGTCTTCAACGCCCTGGTGATCATCGCGTTGGTCCCGCTCGCGCTGCGCGGCGTCCGCTACCGGCCGTCCAGCGCGTCCAAGCTGCTCAGCCGCAACCTGTACGTCTACGGCATGGGCGGCATCGTGATGCCGTTCGTCGGCATCAAGCTCATCGACCTGCTGATTCATTTCCTTCCCGGGATGTCGTGATGGACCGCATGCCAAGCTGGATCCGCCAGCACCTCGCCGCGCTGCGCGCGCTACTCGCCCTCACGGTGGTGACCGGCGTCATCTATCCGCTGGTGATCACGGGCATCGCTCAGACCGTCTTCAACCGCCAGGCCAACGGCTCGCTCGTCGCCGCGAAGGACGGCGAGACCACCGGCAGCGCGCTCATCGGGCAGCGCTTCACCGACAAGGACGGCAACCCGGTCAGGAAGTACTTCCAGTCCCGCCCCTCCGCGGCCGGCGACGGCTACGACACGCTGTCCACCGCGGCCGGCAACCTCGGCCCCGAGGACGTGCTCGACACACTCCCGCACCCGAACGGCTCCGACGGCAAGGCCGAGGAGGGCAGGCAGTCCCTGCTCACCCAGGTGTGCGCGCGTTCGGCGGCCGTCGGCGAACTGGAAGGGGTCAGCGGCGCCCGGCCGTACTGCACGCCGGACGGTGTCGGCGCGGTGCTGAAGGTCTTCCCCACGGTCGGCAGGCCGTCCAGAGTGGTCAGCGTCAACCAGGCATGCCCCGCTCAGCCGTTCATCTCCACCTACCAGGGGGTGCGGGTCGAATGCGGCAGGCCGGGCGAGGACTACTCTGCGGGCCGGACCGTCCCGGTCAGGGGGAACGTGACCGACGTCCGGGTCCCCGCGGACGCCGTCACCGCCAGTGGCTCCGGTCTCGACCCGCACATCTCACTCGCTTACGCCGAGCTCCAGGCGCCGCGCGTGGCCAGGGAACGCGGCCTTGCCCTGCCCCAGGTCCAGGCCCTGATCAGGCGGTATGCCACCGGCCGCACCCTCGGGTTCATGGGCGAGCCGGCAGTGAACGTCCTTCAGCTCAACCTGGCCCTCGACAAAGGGTGATCCGGATGCCACGTGGACGACTGCGGGTCTACCTCGGCGCCGCGCCCGGCGTCGGCAAGACCTATGCGATGCTCGCAGAGGGCCGCAGAGCACGTGAACGTGGCAAGGACGTGGTCGTGGGATTCGTCGAGACCCACGGCCGCGCCCGCACCGCCGAACTCCTGAGCGGCATGGAGATCGTCCCCCGCCGGACGCCGATCTACCGAGGCGCCGCGTTCACCGAGCTCGACGTGGACGCCGTCATCTCGCGCGCACCGAAGACGGCCCTGATCGACGAGCTGGCCCACACCAACGTTCCCGGCTCGCGCAACGCCAAGCGTTGGCAGGACGTCGAGGAGATCCTCGACGCCGGCATCGACGTGATCTCCACGGTCAACATCCAGCACCTGGAGTCGCTCAATGACGTCGTCGAGCAGATCACCGGCATCGTGCAGCGGGAGACCGTACCCGACGAGGTGGTGCGCCGCGCCGACCAGATCGAGCTGATCGACATGTCGCCCGAGGCGCTGCGCCGCCGGATGGCCCACGGCAACGTCTACGCGCCCGAGAAGGTGGACGCCGCGCTGTCCAACTATTTCCGGGTCGGCAACCTGACCGCGCTCCGGGAGCTGGCGCTGCTATGGGCGGCGGGCAAGGTGGACGAGCAGCTCGACCGCTACCGCGCCGACCACGGCATCGAGGGCACCTGGGAAGCTCGCGAACGCGTCGTGGTCGCCCTGACCGGCGGCCCCGAGGGCGACACCCTGGTCCGGCGGGCGGCCCGGATCGCCGGCCGTACCAAGGGCGCCGATCTGCTGGCCGTCCACGTGACCCGCTCCGACGGCCTGACCGGAGGCGACCCGGCCACCCTGGCCCGCCAGCGCACACTGGTCGAGAGCATGGGCGGCACCTACCACCAGGTCGTCGGCGAAGACGTTCCCCGCGCCCTGCTCGACTTCGCCCGCGGCGTCAACGCCACCCAGCTCGTGCTCGGGGCCTCCCGCCGCCGCAGGTTCGCGCGGATCCTGTCGCGCGGCGTGGGGGTGGAGACCACCGCCCTGTCCGGGCCCATCGACGTGCACATGATCACCCATGAGGAGGCCGGGCAGGGTCGTACGCGTCCCGAACGCTCCCGTGCCGCACTCACCCGAAGACGCAGGCTGATCGGGTGGGCGGTCGCAGTGCTGGGCATGCCGCTGCTGACCGCCGCGCTGTCCCCCTTGCGGGACGTCCTGTCGCTGCCGAGCGAGATCCTGCTGTTCCTGTGCCTGGTCATCGGAGTCGCCCTCATCGGAGGGACGTGGCCGGCGGTCACCACGGCGGTAGGCAGCTCGCTGCTGCTCAACTGGTTCTTCACGCGCCCGCTCGGACGGCTGACCATCGCCGCCCCGGAGAACCTTCTCGCACTCATCGTCTTCGTCCTGGTCGCGGCCGCGGTAAGCGCGATCGTGGATCTGGCGGCTCTGCGTACCCGGGAAGCGGCGCACGCCAAAGCCGATGCCGAGGTGCTCTCCACACTGGCCGGGCACGTACTGCGCGGCGAGGCCGCGCTGCCGTCACTGCTGGGACGGCTGCGTGAGATCTTCGGGCTGGCCTCCGTCACGCTGCTCGAACGCGTCGGCGAGCCGGGCCCCGACGACCGGTCGGATCCGGAATCGTGGCGGATCCTGGCCTCGTCCGGCGGGACACCGTGCACGAATCCGGGTGCGGCCGACACCGATGTGGTGATCGACGAACAACTGGTGCTGGCGGCGCGCGGGCGGCTGCTCGACGCCAGTGACCGGAGGGTGCTGGAGGCGTTCGCCGCCGAAGCCGCGGTCGCGCTGCGCCAGGAACGTCTCCGGGAGGAGGCCGAGCAGGCCAGGCCCCTCGCCGAGGCGGACAGGATGCGCACCGCTTTGCTGGCGGCTGTCAGCCACGACCTGCGCACGCCGCTCGCCGCCGCCAAGGCCGCCGTGGAGAGCCTGCGCAGCAGCGACGTCGACTGGTCCACCGAAGACCACGCCGAACTGCTCGCCACCGCGGACGAGTCCCTTGTCAGGTTGGGCCGGCTGGTGGACAACCTTCTCGACATGAGCCGCCTGCAGGCGGGGGCGCTCGGGCTGTCCATGCAGGCGGTGGGGCTCGACGAGGTCGTGCCCCGGGCCATAGACGACCTCGGACCGCTGCGCGACCAGGTGGAGGACGACATCTCCACCGAACTTCCCGACATCGTGGTGGACCCCGCGCTGCTCGAACGGGTGCTGGTCAATCTGATGACCAACGCCGTCCGATACAGCCCGCCTGGTGAGAAGGTGCTTCTCGCCGCGAGCCGGCACGGCGAGCATGTCGAGGTACGCGTGATCGATCGTGGCCCGGGCATCCCTGCCGAGGCGGTCGAGAAGGTGTTCGTGCCGTTCCAGCGGCTGGGTGATCGTGACAACCACACAGGGGTCGGTCTCGGCCTGGCGCTGTCGAGAGGACTGACCGAGGCGATGGGCGGCACCCTCACACTGGAAGAGACACCAGGGGGAGGCCTCACCATGATCGTCAGCATGCCCATCTCATCCCGCACGACGACGGCATGACCAGGATTCTCGTCGTGGACGACGAACCTCAGCTTCTGCGGGCGCTGCGCATCAACCTGTCCGCCCGCCACTACGAGGTCGAAGTCGCCTCCGACGGCGCCTCCGCCCTGCGCCGGGCGGCCGAATGGCGTCCCGATCTCGTCGTCCTCGACCTCGGCCTGCCCGACATCGATGGCATCGACGTCATCCACGGCCTGCGCGGCTGGACCAAGATCCCCATCGTCGTCCTCTCCGGCCGGTCCGGGAGCCAGGACAAGATCGAGGCCCTGGACGCGGGCGCCGACGACTACGTCACCAAGCCGTTCGGCATCGAAGAGTTCCTGGCCCGGATCCGGGCGGTCTCGCGCCGGACCGCCGTCCAGGAGGCGGAATCCGCTTGCGTGCAGGTCGGAGAGCACATGGTCGATCTGACCCGGAAGAGCATCTCGAACGGGGTACGGCTGACCCCGACCGAATGGCAAATTTTGGAGATCCTGCTGCGCAACCCCGGAAAGCTGATCCTCCAGCGCTACCTGCTGACCGAGGTGTGGGGCAGCAAGCATGTCAATGAGACCCACTACCTGCGCCAGTACATGGCCCAGCTCCGCAAGAAGCTTGAACGCGACCCCGCCCACCCGGCCCACCTGATCACCGAACCAGGCATGGGATACCGCTTCACCCCATGAACCGCGCGGCTGATGCGTGCCCCGGCTCGTGCCACCACACACGCGGGTTCGGGGGTTGCGCAGCGCTGGGGGCAGATCGGGAAGCAGATGTGCCGTCTGGCTTACGTAGCTTCGTCGGCACCGCGTATCGGCCTGTGCGGTTCTGATTGACCAGGGCTGACTGACAGGTCCGGAGCCCTGGGGCAAGATGCGCATAGGCAACGGAAGGCGGCGCTCATGTGGCGACTGCGCGGTTGTGGCTTCTGGTAATCGCAGCAGCAGGAAGCGCGGTCGTCTCCTCCCTTGCCTCGTCTATGCCCGTTCTCGTCGGTTCTGTGCTGGTGGGCGCCGTCAGCTCGGTGGCCGGTGTCCTGACCGTCCGGGCCGAACGCGTGATCGACCGCAACACCGCTCCACGACTCTATGCCGGACGGCGCGGCAAGCCGCCTAGAGTGAGCGACCTCGACGACCCTCTCGACCTTGGCGTACACCTGGCGCCGCCGCTGACGATGCCGGACGGCAGTGTGGACAGGTCACCGCCTTTCGTGAGGAGAGACAGAAGCGCGGAGTTGGAGGAGGCGCTTGGCGCGAGCCGGTTCGTGCTGGTGACCGGAGAGTCGACGGCGGGCAAATCCAGGGCCGCCTACGAGGCGATGCGCAGGTGCCTGCCTGAACACCGGTTCATCCGTCCGGCGGGCAAGCAGGACCTGGTGGAAGCGCTGCCCCTGGCCAAGCGGCAGCGGCGGTGCGTCGTATGGCTGGACGAACTCGATCGATATCTCGGCGTGGACGGGCTGACGGCGGACATGCTCACCACACTCTTCGCCGAGGCCGGTCATCACCGGGTCGTGCTGGCCACCATGCGCTCGTACGAACGGGCGCGATACAGCCCCCGGCATGGCTCGGGCCTGAGCGGCGGGGAGCTGCAGGCGTATCGGCTGGCGGGAGATGTGCTCAAGCTGGCCCGGGAGATCAGATTCGAGCGGCTGTGGTCGCCGGAGGAACAGGCACGAGCCGCTGCTGAGGTGGAGGACTGGCGGATTCACCGCGCCTTGGACCATGCCGACCGGTACGGCGTAGGCCAGTTCCTCGCCGCGGGCCCGCAGCTGTTCCAGGACTGGCAGGACGCCCGCGGATCATGGCCCGAGGGCAGGCCGCGGGGCGCCGCCCTGGTGAACGCCGCGGTGGATCTGCGCAGAGCAGGGGTCCAGGGGCCGGTGCCGATCTCGTTCCTTCGTGAGCTGCATGGGTTCTATCTGCCGGCGGCCGTGCGCACGGAGTCATGGGAAGAGGCACTGGATTGGGCGACCCAGCCGCTACATTCGACGAGCAGTCTGTTGATGCTCGTCGAGCGGGATCGCTATCTGGCGTTCGACTATCTGGCGGACGCGCTCGACGAGGCTCTCGGCCGGCCTGCCATGCCGGATGGTTTGTGGGAAGCCGTCATCGGCTTCGTCAGTCCGGCTGACTCGGTCGAGGTCGCTTGGTCGGCATATTTCCGCAACGAGCCGCGCTTCGCGGAGAGCGCCCTGCGCCGGGCACTCGACGCAGGACACTTCGATGCGGCGCTCGACTTCGCGGCCATGATGCACTCGATGCGCCGATCGCAGGAGGTGATCGGCCGACTGGAACAGGCCATCTCCAGAGCGGAGCATGCTGGGGCGACGCCGGAGGAGACGATAACGCTCAAAGACCGGCTGGCATGGTGGATCGGTGCACGCTTGCACGCGTCCGGCGATCCGGCCAAAGCCCTCGAACTGTCCCAAGCGACGATCGAGGAGAGCGAGCGCCGTCTCGGCGCCGACCACGAGCTGACGTGGGGTTGTCGCATTACGCTGGCGCGACAATGCGGTGCGCTCGGCAGGACGGACGAAGCGCTGGCCATGGCCGAGGGGATCGTCGAGGCAGGAACCCGTCTCTTCGGGGTAGACCACGCCATCGTGTTCTCTGGACGCTTCGAGGTGGCGGTGTGGACACGACGGGGTGGCGATCCACGCCAGGCGATCACTCTGTGGCAGGCGCTCTTGGGCGACGAACTTCGCACTCACGGCCGGCTCGGAGACTCGCTGGACAACATCGAGGCCACCCTTGAGGAGATCGGTGACCCGGCACTCGACGCGACTTTGACCGCCTGGCTTCATGAGTTGATCGACCAGACCCTGATCATGGCGTGCTTGGACGACAGTACGGCCGTGCGCTTGATGTGCACCTTGGCCTGGTGGGTGGGTGGGCGGGAAGAGGGCGCCGGGGATCACGGGCGGGCGCGGGAGATGGCTCAGGAGGTCGTGGACGTGGGGAGAAGGGCGCTGGGCACGGGCGCCGTCGAAGTGCTACGGGCGCGGGCGGTGCTGGCACACCAGATCGGCAGATCAGGTGATCCGGAGAAGGCAAGGCGCATGGTTGAGCAGACGGCCGAGGACGCGGTCCGAACTTACGGAGAGCTACACGAGGTGACCTCTTTCGCTCGGTCACTACTGGTCCGATGGCGGAGCCTGGAGCGCTGACCGGATCGAATGGGGGTCGCGTTCTTGTTCGCGTCCTGGCGTAGCCCAGCGACAGCCGCTTCCTAGTACAGGTCTCGCGGTCGGGGTCGTCGACGCCTCCGGTGACGGCGCGGAGGAGGTTGCGTTCAGCGCGGCAGGCGCTAGGCCAGGCAGAGGATGCAGAACTCGTGGCCCTCCGGGTCGGTCAGGCACGTCCATGGGACGTTGCCCTGGCCGAGGTCGAGGTTGGTGGCGCCCAGGGACCGCAGCCGGGCGACCTCCGCCGCTTCGTCGTCACCGGGATATGGCAGCAGGTCGAGATGGACGCGGTCTGGCGCGGTCTTCACGCCGGGCGTGCGGAGAAACTCCAGATACGGGCCGACACCCTTGGCGGAGCGGAACACTGCTTGATCGTCGGTCACCTCGTGCAGGGTCCAGTCCAGCGCCTGCCCCCAGAACCCGGCCATGGCCCGCGGATCCGCGCAGTCGACGACCACCGCGGCGATCGGCCCGGTGTCACGGTAGGTCTCCCGAGGTTCCAGCACGCAGAACTCGTTGCCCTCGGGGTCGGCGAGGACCGTCCAGGGCACTTCGCCCTGGCCCACGTGGGCGGGCGTCGCACCGAGAGCCTGGAGGCGCGTGACCAATTCCGCCTGATGGGCCGCAGAGGTGGTGGCGAGATCGAGGTGCACGCGGTTCTTCGTTGTCGTCTTGGGTTCCGGGACGGGAACGACATCGATGCCGACGACGACCGGGTCCGGCCAGACGAGTCCGCCGACGGGTCCGACGTAGGTGGTCACGCCGGGGCTGTAAGCACTCCAGCCGAGCGCCTCCGCCCAGAACCGGCCGACCGCCGAGTGATCAAGAGCCTTGATGTTCACCTGAACGGGTCGTAGCGCCATGCCGGCGATCCTATGCAGACGGCGAGGAGTGGAACGGGAGTGTGAGCCGGACGACCGCCCAGGCGGTTTCGCCGGGCGCGGAAGGCATCGCGGTGTGGGCTCGTCGGGCCGTTCAATGGGGTGGCGGCCGCAGGCGGCCGGCGGAAGGGGGAAGGTGGCAGCCGGCAGGCTGGAGGGGCGGAAGGTGGCAGGCAGCAGGCGGCAGGCGGGCGGTGGTCGGGTGGGGCTTCGCTGTGGTCAGGGACTGGACGTGAGGACGGAAGGGCGGGCGAGGGGATGGCGGTGACGGCGGCGTATGACGAGATCGCTGACTGGTACGAGCGGGAGTTCCTCGGCGCGCAGCAGGCCCCGGCGGGGGACGGCAATCCCCTGGGCCTGGGCCGGCTGCTCGACGACCTGCTCGGCGAGGGCGAGGGCGTCTGCCTGGAGGTCGGCTGCGGCACCGGCGTCCACGCCGCCCGCGTACGCGAGCTCGGCTGGACGCCGGTCGGCGTCGACCTGTCCGGCCGGATGCTGCACTACGCCCGCGGCCGGCTGCCGATCGCGCGGGCCGACGCCGAACGTCTGCCGTTGCGCGACGGCTCGGTCCCGGCCGCCATCGCGGTGATGGTGCACAGCGACATGCCCGGCTACCCGGCGGTCCTGCGCGAGGTGGCCCGAGTGCTGCGTCCGGGCGGGGTGTTCGTGCACATCGGCATCCACCCGTGCTTCTGCGGCGCCTTCGCCGACCGCGGCGATCCGCAGGCGGTGGTGATCAGCCCCGGTTACCTCGACAGCCACTGGACCAAGAAGTCCTGGAACGACCATGGCCTCCGGGTCAGGGTCGGCGCCGCTCACTGGCCGCTGCCCGAGCTGCTCAACAACTTCCTGGACGCCGGCCTGGCCCTCGAACGATTCGCCGAGAGCGGCTCCTCCCCCACCCCGATCGTGCTGGCCGTCAAAGCCCGCAAGCAGGGGTGAAGGAAAGCAAGAGCTAAGGGCATGTCCGCGAGTTGGCCGGCGCGCCGTCAGGCGCGAGGGGCGTACATGATCATCAGGACGCCGGCCATGCACACGATCGCACCGGTCACGTCCCACCGGTCGGGGCGGAAGCCGTCCACCACCATGCCCCAGGCCAGCGAACCCACGATGAACACACCACCGTAGGCGGCGAGGATGCGGCCGAAGTTCGCGTCGGGCTGGAACGTGGCGACCAGCCCGTACAGGCCCAGCGCGATGACCCCGGCGGCGATCCACAGCTGACCGCGCTGTTCCCGCACTCCTTGCCACACCAACCAGGCCCCGCCGATCTCGGCGATCGCCGCCAGCAGGAACAGAACAAGGGATCGCGCGACAGTCACAAGTTCAACTCTAGGTCGCGGGCTCCGGTGCCAGGACGAGCTCGCTTCTTCCTGTGTGCGCTGATTGTCAGCGGAGGCGGAGACCGGTGGGCGCGATTTCCGGGCTCTTGGCCGCGTCTCCGCTCAGGGCGCTTTCGTGCAGATCGGCGCGCCGGATGAGCGTGAACGCGAGCACCGCGCCAATGGCCGCGACGATGGAACAGAATCCGACTATTTCCGTCATGCTGTTGACGAACGCGGAGCGGGCGGCCAGGGTGGCCGATTCGAGCAATGCGGGCGGCACGAGTCCGGTCAGATCCGTTCCCGCGTCGGCGGCGATCGCGTGGCCCACCGCATCGGCCTGATCGCCCAGTTGCCTTCCCGCCGGCGACTGCACGAAGTCGATCACCACACATCGCTGGAACAGGGCGCCGAAGGCGGAGACGCCGATGGCGACGCCGGCCTGCTGGAAGGTCTGTCCCATCCCCGAGGCCATGCCGGCCCTGGCCGGCGGGACGACACCGACGGTCACGGCGGCGCGCGGCGGGTTGAACATGCCCATCCCGAGTCCCGTCACGATCATGCTCGGTAGCAGCGCCGTCCAGTCGCTGTCGACCTGGACGAGCGTCACCAGACGCAGACCTACGGCTATCAACGCGATGGCCAGCCCGAGGAGGATTCCGGGGGAGACGCGACTCGCCAGGCGACCGGTGAGCGTCGCGCAGACGAACAAGGTGAGGGTCAAGGGCATGAAACGCAGCCCGGTCTCCCAGGGGGAGTAGCCCAGGACGTTCCGCATGTAGGAGATCAGCAGGAAGACGGTCGACAGGGCGGCGGCGTTGCACAGGAAGGTGCCCCACGCGACGCCGTTGAACGATCGGATCCGGAACAGGGAGACGTCCAGCATGGCCGCGTCGCCCTTGGACTTCTGCAGCAGCGCGAATCCGGCCAGGAGCGCGATGCCGAAGCCGAATGCGAACAGTACGGGCGGGCAGTCCCACCCCTGAGAGTTGCCCGCCATGAAGCCGAACAGCAGCAGAGCGAGCCCCGTACCGAACATGGCCATGCCGGCCCAGTCGATGGGACGGGCATGCGGATCGCGGGACTCCCGCAGGCGCGCCGTCGTGGCGACCAGGGCGAGCACCCCGATCGGCACGTTGACCAGGAAGATCCATCGCCAGCTCAGCGCGTCGGTGAGAAAGCCGCCGATCAACGGACCGAACGCGAACGCGAGACCACCGACTCCGCCCCACACGCCGAACGCGATCCCGCGGTCGCGTGCTCCCCGGAACTCCTGGCTGATGAGCGCCAGGCCGACGGCGAAGAGCACCGCGGAGCCGAAACCCTGAACACCGCGCGCCAGGTTCAGCATCAGCGGCGTCAGCGCCAGGCCGGCGGCCAGGGACGACAGTGTGAACACCGCGAGCCCCACGGCGAAGACCCGCCTGCGGCCGAGTTGATCGGCCAGCGAACCCCCGGTGAGCAGGAACGCCGCCATGGTGAGGGTGTAGGCGGCGATGACCCACTGCAGGTCGGTGAAGCCGGCGCCCAGTGACTCCCGCAGGCTCGGCAGCCCGACGTTGACCACGGTGACGTCGAGCAGCAGCATGAACGTCGCCACGCATACGATGACCAACGTCCAGCCGCGGACGTGCGCGGAGGCGCCGTCGCCTCCCACCGCGTCGTGGTCGACGGTCGATTCGGCTGCCATCTGCTTCTCCCTTCAGCGGCCGGCGGACATGGGGCGTTCACCGGCCGCCCGGTGCCGCCGCGTGCGCGGGCGCGGCCCCGCCCTGCACCCGGTCAGGTCCTCTCCGGCACGTCAAGCCGCACGTGATGGAGTGTGGTGGTTGAAGTCGGCTTCAAGTCAAGGGCGCTCGTGATCGGCCGGTCGCGGATCGTTCGCATCGTGGGAAGGCGACGCGGGTGAACCGGCGCGGCCGGCCGCGTTCACGGACACGGCCGGCCGCGCTCGGGTCGGGTCAGGCGCGTCCCTGGCTCGGCTCGGGCTGCTGTTCCGTGACCGGGGACGAGCAACCACAGTCCGGCGAGCCGGTCGCGTCCTCGCCGGCGGGGCCGTGGTCGCGGGATGCCGCTTCGGTCGCGAGGGCCACCGGCTGGTCCGCCGCTCGCGTATCGGTCGTCGAACCACAGGCCGGGCCGCAGCCGCACTCCTCCGGCTCAATGGTCGCGAGGACCGGCATGACGGTCACCGCCTCCGTGGCCGGGCCGCAGGACGGGCCGCAACCGCAGGCATCGTCGGCGGCGGAGGCAGCGGCTCCAGCGGCTCCAGCGGGCGCCGGCGCGGATGCCACGCCCGGCCGGTCGGCCTTCGCGGCGGTGTGGAGCGTGGAGTGGGTGCGCAGCAGCCGCAGCCCGTTGCCGATGATCACCAGGGCCCAGGCTTCGTTGATGAGCACGCCCTGCGTGAGGGTGAACAGCCCGGTGACCGCGGCGATGACCAGCGCCGCGATGGCCACCAGGGACAGCACCACGTTCTGCGCGATGACGCGGCGCGATCGCCGGGCCAGCGCCACCGTATAGGGCAGCTTGGTGAGATCGTCGGCCATGAGGGCCACGTCCGCGGTCTCCAGTGCCACGTCGGTCCCCGCGGCGCCCATGACGATCGCGACGTCGGCCGTGGCCAGCGCCGGGGCGTCGTTGACACCGTCGCCGACCATCGCCGTCGTCCCCACCTGCCGCTTGATGGCGGTGATGGAGGCGCTCTTCTCCTCGGGCATGAGCCTGGCGCGCACGCTCTCGATGCCCAGTCGTCCGGCGATGGCCTCGGCGACCCGTTCACGGTCGCCCGTGAGCATCGTGGTGTGCGTCACCCCCAGCGCCCGCAGCCCCTCGACGGCGGCCAGGGCGTCCGGGCGTAGCTCGTCGGCGACTCCGAGCAGCCCGATGAGGTGCCCGTCGGCGGCGATGCCGACCGGAGTGGCTCCGGCGTCCTCGATCACGGCGAGCGCCTGACGCGCGGTCTCGTCCCTGCTCAGGTCGCCGACCCTGCCGACCGCGATCAGCCGGCCGTCCACGGTGGCCTCCGCGCCCACGCCGGGAACGACGCGTACGTCGGCGGCGGGGCGCACGGGGATGCCGCGGTCACGGGCCGCGTGGACGATCGCCTCGGCGATGGGGTGCGTCGCGCCCGCTTCCACGGCGGCGGACAGGCGCAGGAGCTCGTTCTCGTCACAGCCGTTGAGCGGGTGGTTCCGCACCAGGACGGGGCGGCCGAGGGTGAGGGTGCCCGTCTTGTCGAAGGCCACGGCCTGGAGCTTGGCGAGCTGCTCCAGGTAGACGCCGCCCTTGATCAGCACGCCGTCCCGGGCGGCGCGCGCGACGGCGGAAACGACGCTCACCGGAACCGACAGGACCAGCGAGCACGAACACGAGACGATCAGTACGACGAGCGCCCTGTACAGGGCGTCCGTGAACGGGATGCCGAACGCCGACGGGCCGAGCGCGACCATGAGGACCGCGACCGCGATCATGGCCGGGGTGTACACCGTCGCGAACCTGTCGGCGAAGCGCTGCGCGCGACCCCGGTTCTGCTGGGCCTCCTCGACCTCCCGGATCACGCGGGCGAGCACCGTGTCCTGGAAGGGCTTGGCGACCTCGACCCGGAGCGCCGCGTGTCCGTTGAGCGTGCCGCCGTAGACGTCCGTGCCCGGGACGACCTCCACCGGCATGGACTCGCCCGTGATGGCCGAGGCGTCGATCCATGAGCTTCCCGCCGTGACCGCGCCGTCGGTGGGCAGCCGGGTGCCCGGCCTGACCAGCACGACGTCCCCGACGCGCAGTTGCTCCACCGGCACGTTCTCGGTCGCCCCGTCGGCGGTGAAGCGCTCGGCCACCGGCGGGCTCAGGTCCATCAGCTTCTGTATCGACTTGCGTGCCCGGTCGGCGACGTAGCTCTCCAGGACCACGCCCAGGGAGAAGATGACGACCACGCATGCCGCCTCGGTCACCTTGCCGAGCGGTATCGCGCCGGCGACGGCCACGACCAGGAGCAGGTTGATGGAGACGCGCTTGTTGCGCAGCATCATCAGCGCGGTACGCAGCGGGAAGACGATGCCCACCGCGACGGACAGGTACGCGAACACCGTCGCGATCGTCTGACCGGAGGCGTAGCATCCGGCTATCTCGACGACGACCAGGAGCAGCGCGGCGATCTCGAGGAAGACCATCTCGGGGCGCAGCCACCAACGGGAGCGCTGCTTCGGCCGATCCGCGGCCGCTTCCGTGATGGGCTGCGCGGGCTCCAGCGTGAGCCCGGACGCGCCGGCGGTCCGCAGAAGCACCGCGTCATCGAGCGAGTTCGGTACCTCGATCGCCAGCGTGCCGGTCGCGGACAGCATTCGCACATCTCGCACTCCAGGAATGCGGCGAAGCGGAGTCAAGTCGCTCGCGCACTCGACACAGCCCGAGATCACCCGGTAGCGACGTATCTCGACATCGGCCTCTGGAGGGGCGGCCGCATTGTCGACGCTGGTGGCGACGAACTCATTCATCCTGGTCACCCGCCTGTCAATAAGGAACGAGCAGCTGGCAGGTCGAGACTAGAGCTTGGAGTCGACACCAAGGTCAAGCCCCAATGCCTGCATATCGGGTCGGGAATTTCATAAATTGGCGTACCTCCTCGATGAGTTGACTTAAAGCCGACTTCAACCGCGACACTTCAGGCACATCAGGGGACTTCTCTGTCATTCCGCCCAAGGGCGCCTGGCCGAGACAGGTGGAGCACCAGCGCTGCCTTCGTCAGCCAAGTGAACGACGACACCGATGCAACGACGCTCGCGGCAGATTCCTGACTCCGGAAAGGCACAAGGATGAGTGACCGGACGAGACAGGCGGTGCACAGCGCCATCGAAACGCTGATGCTCAGGGCCGAGGCGGGCATCCCACCACACGAACGCCGGGGACTGCTCTCCGACGGCCTCGCCGACCTGCTGGCCGCGATCACCGACCAGCCTCCCACGGCGATCCCCCGGCACCGGGCGATGCCCGTCGAGTCGCTGCAGGCCGCGCATCTGCAGGCCGTGCTCGACGCGGCCCTCGGCATGAGCCTTCCCCTCGCCGATCTCGTCGGCGGGGTCAGCCTGCCCGATCTCACCGAACGGCTCCTCGCCCACATCGCGACCGCACCGAGCGTCACGTCGTTCGACGTGCCGGCCGAACCTGACGCACGGTTCGACCCGTTCGACCTGACCGACGTCCAGCAGGCTTACCTGTTCGGCAGGGACCATGCCCACGAGCTGGGCAACGTCGATGCCGCCTTCTACGTCGAGCTCGGCACGACCGACCTGGACGTGGACAGGTTCGAACAGGCGCTGCGCGCCGCGATCGCCCGCCATGACATGCTGCGCGCGGTCGTGCTCGACGACGGCCGGCAACAGGTGCTGGCCGACGTGCCCGAGTACAACGTCATCAGGGACGACCTCACCGCCGTGCCCGCCGCGGAACAGGACTCGTGGCTGGAGGCGCTGCGGACCGAGTTGACGAGCAGGCGGCGCGATGTCGGGAAGTGGCCGCTGTTCGACGTCCGGGCGACCAGGCTGGACGATCGGCGGGGGCTGCTGCACATCGGCGTCGACCTGCTCATCTGCGACGGGGCCTCGTTCGCGCGGCTGCTGGAGGAGCTCGCCGGCCGCTACGCGGACCCTGATCGGCAGTGGCCCGAACTGCGGCTCACCTTCCGCGACTACCAGAACGCGGTCGAGCGGGCCGAGCAGGGAACGCGCCGCGAACGCGCCAGGAAGTACTGGATGGACCGGCTGGCGGACCTGCCTCCCGCGCCCGAACTCCCGCTCGCCGCACCGTTGTCGGCCATCCGCGCCCCGCGGTTCCATCGCCGGCACCACGTTCTCCGGCCGTCGGCCTGGCGAGCGTTCAAGAGCCATGCCGCGAACCGGGAGGTGACCCCCTCGACGGCGTTGGCCACGGCGTACGCCGAGGTACTCGCCCGCTGGTCGCGGTCCGCGGAGTTCACGCTCAACCTCACGGTGAACAACCGCCGGCCCGTGCACGAGCAGGTGCGCGAGGTGATCGGCGACTTCACGACCTTGACGCTGCTCGAAGTGAAGTCCACGGCCGGCCCGTTCACAGAGCAGGCCAGGAAGGTGCAGCGCCAGTTGTGGCAGGACCTCGATCACCGTGAGTACAGCGCGGTCCGCGTGATGCGCGAGCTGGCGCGCAAGACCGGCCCGGCGGCCGCCGTCGTACCGGTGGTGTTCTCGACCTTCGTCGGCGCCGGCTTCAGCGACGACTTCGCTCCCGAGTGGCTCACCGGCATCGACTACACCCTCGCCCAGGCGCCTCAACTGTCCTTGGAGTGTCTCGTCCTCGAACATCGCGGCGCTCTGCACATCACCTGGGACACGGTGGACGAGGCCTTCGCGCCCGGTGTGCTCGACGAGATGTTCACCGCCTACTGCGACCTGGTCGAGCGGCTGGCGGGTGAGGCTCCGGCGTGGGATTCGCCCGCGGCGGTGCCGCTCCCCCCGGGTCAGGCGGCGGTTCGCGAGCAGGTCAACCGAACCGGCGGCCCGGCTCCCCACGCGCTCCTGCATCGCCTCGGCCCGTCCCTGACCGAGCGGCGATCCGACCCTGCGGTGATCAGCGGCGACCGGACCCTCACCTACGCCGACCTCGACCGGCTCGCGTGCCGGATCGGCCGGCGCCTGCGCGGTTCCGGCGCCGCCGTCGACCGCCTGGTGGCGGTGGTCATGGACAAGGGCTGGGAGCAGGTCGCCGCCGCGCTCGGGATCCTCTACGCGGGTGCGGCCTACCTGCCCATCGACGCGTCGCTTCCCCCGGAACGCGTTCGCCGGCTGCTCGACCTCGGCGGAGCCGGCCTCGTGCTCACCCAGGAGGCCGTGCTCGACCGGTTCGACTGGCCCCGGCACATCACGGCCCTGGCCGTCGACGACCCTCGCCCGTGGGCGGCCGTGGACGACTCTCCGCTCGATGACGTGCAGAGCGACACGGATCTGGCCTACGTGATCTTCACCTCCGGCTCCACCGGCGAACCCAAGGGCGTGATGATCGACCACCGTGGCGCGGCCAACACGATCGCCGACATCAACACCCGGTTCGGCGTCGGGCGAGACGATCGCGTACTGGGGCTGTCGTCCCTGAGCTTCGATTTGTCGGTGTGGGACATCTTCGGGATTCTCGCCGCCGGTGGAACGCTGGTCCTGCCCCCGCCTGACGCCGGCCGCGACCCCGAGCGCTGGACGCGGCTGGTCCGTGATCACGACATCACGATCTGGAACTCCGTTCCCGCTCTCATGCAGATGTACGTCACCTACGGCGAGGCGTGGCCCGCCCTGCGCGCACTGGCGCCGCTGCGGCTCGTGCTGATGTCCGGCGACTGGATCGAGGTGACGCTTCCCGAGCGCATCAGAGCGCTGAAACACGACCATATCGAGATCATCAGCCTCGGCGGTGCGACGGAGGCGTCCATCTGGTCCATCCACCACCCGATCAAGGCGCCTGACCCCTCCTGGAAGTCGATCCCGTACGGCACGCCCCTCACCAACCAGACGTTCCACGTCCTGGACGACGAGTTACGACCGCGCCCTGACTGGGCGACCGGCCGGCTCTTCATCGGAGGCATCGGCGTCGCCCGCGGCTACTGGGGAGACGCGGCCCAGACCGGCCGGCGGTTCATCGTCCATCCGCACACCGGCGAACGCCTGTACGACACCGGAGACCTCGGCCGGTACCACCCGGACGGGCTCATCGAGTTCCTCGGCCGGGAGGACGGCCAGGTCAAGCTCAACGGATATCGCGTCGAACTCGGCGAGATCGAGCACGCGCTCACCAGCCATCCCGAAGTCGACCGCGCGGTCGCCGTCACCGAAGGCAACCGGCTCGTGTCCTTCGTCACCGTGCGTCCGAACCGGGACGACGACCGCGACGCGACGGCGCGGGCGCAGGTCACGGAGTGGCGGGAGGTGTTCGACTCGCTGCGCACCGGCTCCGCCACGGACACCGCGGGCTGGACGGACAGCTTCACCGGCCGGCCGATCAGCGAGCAGGACATGCGCTCGTGGGCCGAGGTCACCGTGCGGCGCGTGCTCGCGCACCAGCCCCGCCGCGTCCTGGAGATAGGGTGCGGCGCCGGACTGATCGCGACCGGGCTGCTGTCCGAGTGCGTCGAATACCTGGGCACGGATCTGTCCGAGCGGACCCTGGCCGACCTTCGCGGACGCGTCGACCGCATGGGGACGAACGCGCGGGTGACGCTGCTCCCCCGCGAAGCGACCGACTTCTCGGACATCCCGCAGGAGCATTTCGACTGCGTCGTCATCAACTCGGTGCTCCAGTACTTCCCCTCCACCTCCTACCTGCTGGACGTCGTAAGAGGAGCACTCGCCGCCGTACGGCCCGGCGGGCTGGTGTACATCGGAGACGTACGGGACCTGCGCCTGCTGCGGGCCTTCCACACCGCGGTCGAACGACGGCGCGCCGAGGCGGACGACCGGATGCGGGATGTGAGCCGGCGGGTGGAGCAGCGGAACTTCACCGAGAACGAGCTCGTCGTCGATCCGCGGCTCTTCTGGGGCTGTCTGGACCGCGGGACGGCGGTGCTGCCGCGGCCGGGTCGCGATCGCACCGAAATGGCGGACTACCGGTACGACGTCCTGCTGTTCCGCGAGGCCACGGAGCCGATCGCCTTCTCTGCGACGGTCGCCTGGTCAGGGCTCGACAAGACGATGACGGAGCTCGACCGGGCCCTGTCCGGCGGGCCGCGGACGGTCTGTGTGCGCGACGTGCCGAACCGGCGGCTCCGGTGGGACGGCGCCTGGGCCGGCCTGCTGGGCGATCCCGAGGCCGCGGCCATGTCGCTGCCGGAATGCGCCGAACTCATCCGGCGGGACCGGCATCCGGTGGACGGCGTGTCTCCTGCGGAACTGCTCAAGATCGCACAGGACCACGGCTACGAGTGCGACTTCTTCTACCGTCCCGACGCGCGGGCCGGCGACTTCGACGCCGTGTTCACCGCGTCGCGACATGACAGAGCGGCCGCGGCGCGCACCTACGCCTCCGTCGCGCCCGCACCCGCCGACCCGGCGCGGTTCGTCAACGACCCTCTGGCCGCTCGGCGCGTCGCCGCCCTGCCGCACGCGCTGCGCCGGCACGTCGGCGAGATCCTGCCCGCGTACATGGTGCCCGCCGAGGTGGTCGTGCTGGCGAGCCTTCCGCTCACCGGCAACGGCAAGATCGACCTGACCCGGCTGCGCGCCGTCGCGACGCGCGGACATGGCCGTGCGCCGGCGCAGGACGACGCCGGACCGCGTGACACGGTCGAGAAGGCGCTCGCCGTCGCCTGGCGGCAGGTGCTGGGCGTCGTCCCGTCATCCGTGCACGACGACTTCTTCACCTCGGGCGGGGACTCCCTGCTCGCGGTGCGCATGGTGCGGGCGGCCGCCGGAACCGGGCTCACCCTGACCGTCGACGAGGTGTTCGCCCATCCCACGATCGCGGAGCTGGCGGACCTCGCCCGTGGCCGGCGGCCGTCCGGGAGCACCGGGGAGCCCGGGGAGCCCGGGGAGCGCGGGGAGCCCGCCGCCGGGCTTCCCGTCGTCGTGCCCGCGCCAGAGGACCGTTACGCCCCATTCCCGCTGACCGACCTCCAGCAGGCCTACCTGCTGGGGCGGAACGGCTTCTTCGACCTCGGCAACGTGGCCGCGTCCTTCTATGTCGAGCTGAACGCCGACGAACTGGACGACGCCCGGCTGACCGCGGCACTGCGCGACATGATCGGCCGCCATGACATGCTGCGCGCCACTGTCGGGCCTGACGGGAAGTGGCACGTGCTCCCGGGCGCGCCCGCGTACACCGTCGAGGTCGCCGACCTGCGCCACCTCGACCGGGCGCGGGCCGAGGCCGAGCTCGACCGGGTCCGCCGCGAGACGAGCGGCCGGATGTTCGATCCCACCCAGTGGCCGCTGTTCACCGTCCGGGTCAGCCGCCTGCGCGGCTTCAGCCGGCTCCACGTCAGCCTGGACCTCCTCATCGCCGACGGCGGCACCGTCGCGGCCTTCTTCGCCGAGCTGAGCGAGCGGTACTCGGCGCCCGGCCGCCACCGGCCCGAACTGGAGCTGACCTTCCGCGACTACCAGCACGCGATGGCCGGCATCGAGGGCACGCCCCGCTACCAGCGGGCTCGCGACTACTGGACGGCCCGCATACCGGATCTGCCGCCGGCGCCCCGGCTGACCCTCGCCGCCGACCCGGCGGAGGTCGCGGAACCGCACTTCGCCCGGCGGACGCACCGCCTCGGCTCGGCGGCGTGGCGGCGGCTACGGGCGGCGGCGGCACGGCATGGGGTGACCCCTTCGGTCGCGCTCGCGACCGCGTACGCCGAGGTGCTCGCCGCCTGGTCGGCCGCCACGTCCTTCACGTTGAACGTCACGATCAACAACCGGCTCCCCGTTCATCCCCAAGCGGCGGAGGTCATCGGCGACTTCACCACGGTGACCCTGCTGCAGGTGGACCAGCGGCCGGAGGATCCGTTCGCCGAACGCGCGAGAGCGTTGCAGCGGCGGCTCGCGCGCGATCTCGATCACAGTGAATTCAGCGGCATCCGGGTGATGCGAGAGATCGCCCGGTCGCACGGCCCCGCGCGGGCGAGCATGCCCGTGGTGTTCACGAGCGCTCTCGACTCGGCCGGCGTCGATTTCGACGCGGCGGTGGCCGGGCTCGGCGAGATGGTGGCCGGAATCGTGCACACCCCGCAGGTCCACATCGATCACCAGGTGTTCGAGTACGCCGGCGAGCTCGTGCTGAACTGGGACTTCGTCGAGGAGCTGTTCCCCGAGGGGGACGTCGACGCGATGTTCAAGGCGTACGTCCATGTGGTGGAGGGGCTCGGCACGGACCCGCCGTCGGAGTGGGAGCGCTCCGTGGTCGCGCCGGACAGGCGCCCGTCCTCGGCCGTCGCGTCGTCCTCGGCCGTCGCACCGTCCGCGATGTCGCGCGCGCCCGGCGAGGAGGCTCTCCCTGAGCGGAACGCCGGGAACGAAGCGATCCTGGCCGCGATCTGGTCCGAGGTGCTGGGGACGGAGCAGGTCGACACCGGCACGGAGTTCACCGCGCTCGGCGGTGACTCGCTGCTGGCGTTGCAGGTCATCGCCAAGGCCGCCGCGGCCGGGTTGCGCATCTCACCCAGGGATTTCTTCGCCAACCAGACCATCGGCGCACTCGCCGCGATCGCCCGCCCCGAAGTACCCGCCGGCCCACCCAGCGGAGACGGTGAACCGTCACTGCTCCCACGGCAGATGGCACTGCTGTCCGAGTGGGAACACCCGGAGCGGCACAACTACGTCCTGCTCTTCGACCTGCCCGAGCCGCTGGACCAGACGGCGCTGCGCGTCGCACTGCGTACCGTCCTGCGTCACCACGACGGGCTTCGGCTGTCCTTCGGCGGCGGCCCGCCCGGCTGGACGGGCGCGGTCAGCCCGGCGGACGAACTGGCGGCCCCGCTCACCTGGGTGGACCTCACCGACGTGCCCGGCGCGGACGCCTCGCGGGTCGTGGCCGAGACGTGCCTGCGTCTGCAGTCCTCGATCAGGCTCGACGCGCCACCCCTGTTCCAGGTCGCCTGTTTCCAGACGACCGCGCGACAGCAGTTGCTCATCGTCGCCAATCAGCTGATCATGGACAACTACTCGTGCAGGGTGTTCTGCGAAGACCTGCTGTCGGCCCACCGCCAGGTCCTCGCGACCGGGGAAGCCGTACTGGCCCCCTCAGGCTCGATCGTGAGCTGGGCCGACCACGTGCGCTCGCTGGCCACCGCTGACGACGTGCGCGCCGAGCTGCCGTACTGGCGCGGGCTCGCCGAGCGCGACACCCCGCTGACGTGCTTTGACGGTCAGACGCGCGGCACCGCGATGATCGCGCTGGATCGTCGTGCGACGAGCCGGTTGCTGGCGACGAACTCGGTGGTCGACCACCTGCTCACCGCGATCGCCCGCGCCGTCGGCCGGCGCACCGGCCAGGACGGCGTCCGCGTCGACCTCGACGCGCACGGCCGGGACCTGGACTCCCCGGCGCTCGACCCCGCCCGGATCATCGGCCGTCTGTCCACCCGGTGGCCGCTGGACGTCCCTGCCCTGCTCGACCTGCCCGCCGGCGACGCGGTCCAGGTCGTGGCCAAGGCGCGCGCGAGCGTCCCGGCCGCGGGCCGGCACTACGAGACTCTCGCCTGGTTCGCCGACCCCGAGGTACGGGCCGCCCCGGCGCCCGTGCTCGTGAACTACCTGGGGCACGCGGACGCCCTCTGGACGCCGCTCGGGCTGTCACTCAGCGCCGACCATCCAGGCCTCGCGCCGGACGGCGAGGCGCACAGTGGACGGCTCGAAATCCTGGCGGGCGTCGTCGATGGACGGCTGCTCGTCGCCTGCACCCCGTGCGCGGCCGATCTGCCGCACGAGATCGGCCACGTGATCGCTGCCGAGATCCTCGGTGAACCGGCCTCGCTGGCCGTACCGCCTGGGGCCGAGGTTCTGCGGCAGTGGCTCGGACATGGATGACAAGGGTGATCATGTTATGAGGACGCAGCTCTCGCTCATCGACCAGCTCGCCGCCCAGCCCGCGGACCGCCATCTCATCTACCTCGACGACGAGCTCCGGCCCACCCGCGTCACGCTCGCCGAGCTTCGGGAGCGTGCCGAGCGGGTGGCCTCGACGATCCACCACCGTTTCGGCGTCGGCCCGGGTACCCGGGTCGTCGTGCTCGGCCGCACGTCGGTCGACATCATCGTCACGATCTTCGGTATCTGGCGGGCGGGCGCCGCGGTCACGGTCCTGCCGGCTGCGTCCCGGGGCGACCGGGACGACCTGTCGCTCGCTCTGGCCCGCCGCGTCGAGGCGGCGCACGCCGGCCTGGTGGTCACCGATCCCTCGACAGCGGCCGCGCTGGCGGACGCGTCCTCCGTCCCGGTGGTGGACTTCCCATCGCTGGCCGATGGCTCGCCCGGCGCGCTCCCTCCAGTGCCCGGACCGGACGAGCCCGCGCTGCTGCAGTTCACCTCGGGCACCACGGCCGTGCCCAGAGCCGTTTCGGTCAGCCACGGGCAACTCGTCGCCAATTCCCACGCCATCTTCGCCACCGGCGACCTGGCGCCCGGCGAGCGCTTCGTCACCTGGGCGCCGCTCTTCCACGACATGGGCATCATCTTCCTCACCGGCGCCATCGTCCATGGGCTGACCGCCTGCGTGATGGACACGCAGACGTTCAGGGCGCGGCCCGGCGCGTGGCTTGAGGCGATCTCCACTTATCGGGGCGCCGCCACCGTGGCGCCGAACTTCGCGTTCGGACTGGCCGGTTACTACCTGTCGCTCGGCCGCGGCCGCTACGACCTGTCGTCCCTGCGCATCGCGTGGAACGGCGCCGAGCCCATCGACCCGGTGGTGCTCGACCAGTTCATGACGTCAGCGGCCAAGTACGGGCTGGCTCCGACCGCGATGGCCCCGTCCTACGGCCTGGCGGAGGCCACGCTCGCCGTCACCCTGGGCCGGCACGACGAGTGCTATCGCACGGTCACGGTGGACCGACTCGCCCTGGAGGACGGACTGGCCCAGGCGGTTGACCCGGAACTGCCGGGACGCACGTTCGTCGACTGCGGGACGCCGGTCCTGGACACCACCGTGACCATCACCGATGACGCGGGAAGGCCGCTGCCCGAGGGCCGGGTCGGGTCCATCAGGGTGCGGGGGCCGGGAGTCGTGCCGCAGTACTGGACGCCCGACGGCGGTCCGCACCCGACGCCGATCCTCGACAGCGGTCAGCGGCTCATCACCGGTGACCTGGGCTTCTGCATCGACGGCCGCCTCTACGTCTGCGGCAGGCAGAAGGACATGATCATTGTCGGCGGGCGGAACCTGTATCCCGAGGACTTCGAGTTCACCACGGAACGCATCCCGGGCATCCGGCTGGGCAACGTCATGGCCTTCTCGCTGCCCAGCAGCGAGGACATGGTCGTGGTGGCCGAGACCTCGTTGCGCGACGCCGCCGCACAGGACCTCGCGCTCACCGTACGGGACACCCTGGCCAGCCAGTTGTCCTACACCCCGCGCGACGTGGTGCTGGTGGCGCCCCGCACGCTTCCCAAGACGACGTCCGGGAAGCGGCAGCGGCAGGTGTGCCGGGACCAGTACATGAAGGATTCGCTGGCCGTACGCGCGACCGCCGGCGCGTGAGGGACGCGGAGATGCCGGCAGGCGGGCAGGAGCTCGACTCCGTGGGGCGGAGCGGTCGTGCGGCGCGGGGCGACTGGCTGCTCGACGCGGGCGCGTCCGCCTCGCTGCCCGTCCTGGTCATGTTCCCGCACGCCGGAGCCGGCGCCGCCGCCTACCGGCGACTGGCGCTCTCCCTGCGTGAGACCGTGCGGCCGCTCATCGTCCGCCTTCCCGGCCGGGAGACCCGGCTCGGCGAACCCCTGTTCACCGACGTCCGTCCGCTGATCCGCGCACTGGCGCCCGTCCTGCGCTCGCGGCTCGGCGGCGACTTCGTCCTCTACGGGCACAGCATGGGAGCGCTGATCGCATTCGAGATGGCACGGTTGTTCTCCTTGGCGTACAACATGCCCCCGAGGCGCCTGATCGTCTCGGGCATGGAGGCGCCGCATGAGTGCGTCCGTGGCCGGGGCCGGCACTCGCTGTCCGACCAGACGCTCTGGGACGTCGTCAGCGACATGGGCGGACTCGCACCGGAGATCGCCGGCGACCGGGACATGCGGCAGATGCTGCTACCGGCGTTGCGCGCCGACTTCCAGCTCACCGACGAGTACGTCTTCCGCGCCACACCGCTGCTCAGCTGTCCGATCAGCGCCTATGCCGGCCGGTCCGACCGGGAGCACGCCGCCGGCGCGATGCTGGGCTGGGCCCGGCACACCGCGGGCGATTTCCAGCACACCGTCCTGGAGGGAGGTCACTTCTTCAACCTCGACGACCGTTCCGGCTTCGACGAGTCGCTGCGGCGGCTGCTCACCCCTGATCGGTCGAGCCCCCCTTGATCGGCCCCTGATCGGTCAGGCCGTCGCCGCGGCAGGCGGCTTCCACACTCCGGGCTCGGGATCCGGGCATTCCTGGCTCGGCAGCTGGTTCACCATGTGTTCGAGGTCGGCGAGCAGCGACGACAACCGCTCGATCTCGGTGTGCACCTCGTCCATGCGCTTGCGCAGCAGGACGGCCGCGTCCCCGCACGGACAGGTGCCGGTGTCCCTGATGCTGAGCAGGTCGGCGATGTCGCTCAGTCGCAGCCCCAGCCGTTGCGTGCCCTGGATGAACCGCAGGCGGTCCACCGCGTCCACCCCGTAGCGGCGGTATCCGGCACCGCTGCGAGGCGGGGCGGGCAACAGGCCCACTCGCTCGTAATAGCGGACGGTGTCCGGCGTGGAGCCCGCCGTGCGGGCCAGCGCCGCCACCGTCATTCCCACCGAACCGGGCTGCGTGGATCCCATACTTCTGGAGTCTACGTCGCGGCTCACGATTTACGCCTCACGCTCCTGTGGTAGTCCTTGCCCCGTAGCAGGGCCGGCAGGATGAACACCACGGCCGCCAGCACGATGACCGAGATCTCGACCGGCACCGCCCAGCCGCCCAGCGCCGGGGCCGGCCCACCGCCCACCACGCCCGCGGCGAACAGCAGAGGCGCGGCGCAGCCGACCCCGCACGCGAGGCCGGCCACGGCTCTGGCGACACGTCTTCCGGCGGCCGTCTTCCGCTCGGCCATCAGTGACGGTGGTGGTCCGGTTCGAACGGGCCCTCCGCGTCCGGACCGAGCAGCGGCCCGAACTCGTTGCCCGCGATCGCTATGGCCTCGGCCTGGCTCAGCACCTTGCCCGTGTGTTCGGGGTGGGCGGTCAGATGGCGTTCGGCCAGGGCTCTGGAGGCGTGGAACTCGGTGTGCTGGCAGGCGTAGGCGATGGGCCCGTCGCACTGCGCGGCGGCGAGCAGGACGACGGTCCCTGTGGGGTGCCACGACCACTGCCGGCCATCCCACCTCACCTGGATCTCCTCGCCGGTCAGGGGATCGTGGGAGGTGATGGTCGCGTTCACCCGGCCCATGATCGGGATGCCCAGCGCGTCGACGGCGCACATGGCGGCCAGCCTGGGACCCCCGTCCACGGTGACGCGGTGCGGCGATGTCCGAGCGGACAGCGGATAGGCGATGACGACGTTCTCATGCCGGGAATCCAGGTGGACGAGATCCGCGACCGTGAGCTCGTCGACCACGTACTCGAAATCGAGCCCGGCGTCGCGCGCCAGGTCTCGCACATCGTCCGCGGACGGCGCGCGTCCTGTGCTGAGAAAGCGGCGGAGGATCCGCCGATGTACCTCGCGCAACTCCGGTGGCAACTTGGCCTGGCTGACCGCGATCCCGCCCCTGGCGACCGCGTCGATGCCCTCGGGAAGCACCGTGCTGAACGAGATGACCGGGTCGCCCATGGCGATCTCCTCTCTAGGGGGACGTCGCGTGCCGCGGTCGGAACGGGCACGCGACGCCCGCGCGTCACAGTGGCGTTACCGCCGGGTCCGTCATCGGTGCGACCGCGCCTCGTACGGCGAGGCGCCGGGTGACGAAGGAGATCGGCACGATGAGCAGGCTGACGCAGAGCCCGATGACGGTCACCGACCAGCCCCACTGCAGGCCGCCGAAGACCAGCATCACCAGATTCACCGCCGAGAGCGCCACGGCCACGACGACGAAGAGCTTCCCCAGCCTGAAGCTGCCGGGACGACCTCCCGGATGCCGGCGCAGGACGAGGTACGCGATGGGCATCAGGACGAACACGATCAGGTACCCGAAGTTCGCGGCGGCCACGACGTTCACCACATCGGTGCCGAACACCAGCAGCATGATCCCGATGACGACCGCGTCCCAGGCGATGGACCCCACCGGCGCCCCGCGCTTGTTGATCTTGGCGAATGGGGCGGGCAGATGGCCGTCCTGCGACATCTGGTAGATCGTTCGGGAAGACCCGATGATGAACGTCTCCGCGCCGAGAATGAGGACCGCGGTCAGTCCCAGCTCCACCAGCAACCTGCCGGCCGGCCCCAGGAGGAGGTCGCCGGCGTTGGCGAAGACCTGGAACGGATCGCCCTGTATCCCATCGACCCCGACGAGTCCGAACAGAGCGATGGGCACCGCGGAGAAGGCGACGAAACAGATGATCGCCGACACCGACATCACGCGCTTCATCACCCGTTCCGGCCGCTTGATCTCCGCGCAGACGGTCGACGCCATCTCCGCCGCGTAGGAGGACCACGTGGCGACGAACGCCCATTTCGCGATCAAGGCCAGGTGGTCCGACAGACCGTCCCCGGCGGTGGCCGGCATCTTCGGCGGAAGAACCTGGGCGAGGTCGAACGCCCGCGGCTGGAGCGCCGGCCCGAGCACGATCACGGCGATGACGGCGATGGCCACGACGGCCAGGACGCCGTTGATCACGGTCGACAGCCTGAGGCCCATCGCGGTGACGATGTAGAGCGCCGCGCCGATGGCGAACGCCAGCACCACCGGGGGGACCATCGGAAGGATCAGGTCACTGAGAAAGGTCGCCGCCAGGATGAGGTTCACCGCGATCCCCGGCGTCCAGGCGAACCAGTAACACCATGCGGACAGCGCGCCCAGCGTCGGCGATCCGGCGGGGCGCACACGGAAGGCGTACTGGGCCGTTCCGCCCGCGCGTTCCGGGAACCGCGCGGTTAGTTCGGCGACCAGGAGGCACTGCGCTCCTCCGATGGCGGCCGTCGCCACCCATACCCAGATGGACACATTTCCGATTTCCGTGGCCATGGCCCCGAGAGAGACCACCACCATGAGGGCGCCACCCGTGGCGACGAGAACGGCGGTCAGCCACGACGACGTCACGGGCAGGCGGCTGCGTCCGGGAAATACCGAGATGGCGGAGACTTCCGGACCGGGGCCCGGCAATGCTGCGGAATCATTGCGTAACAATGTCGCACTCCAGTCGATGTTCGTCAGGCACGGCGGCCCGGGATCGACGGCTGTGAACAGCGAGATGATGCGCTGAGGCCGGAAAGGAGAATTGGAAGACCCCTGCCGGCGGACGGCGAATTACCGCCCGTGCGCTAATATTGCCCGGCCTGCAGACGACTCAGTCCGGCACAATCGATGCTGGAGACTGTCCCGTGACGGCGACAAAGGCGCGATAGATCATCAAGATAGAACAGCGCCACGAGTTCCGCAATGGCACGACGCGAGGGCGTCCGACATTTGTTTGAACCCCGTTAAGTCGAGCCGACTCCCGGGTCGACCGGTCACTCAAAGTGAGCGCCCGAGGATCGGGACACCCGATAGACGTACCGGCTACGGCTCATAACGGCGGCCGGCACGGCCGCACACCCTTGGAGTTTCCCAGGGTGCGGACACCTCTGGATGAGGTCAGGCTCCCTGCTGCCAGCTGTGGACCGCCAGGCAGCCGCTGTGCCGGTCATGGTCCGGCGAACCGGCGGCGAGATGTCCCCCGGGTCCCATCTGCGGACAGTCGCACAGCGCCGGACAATCGCATCCGAGAGCGCAGTCGATCAGATCGATCAGCCCCATGAGCTGCTTGATCTGCTTTTCCACCTCGTACTTCTTCGTCAACGCGACCCTGCGCCACGCCCCGTCCAGCGCGAGGTTGCCGTTCAGCAACTCGGCTATTTCGGTCAGGCTGAAGCCGATCTTCTGACAGACCTTGATAACGGACAGCCGGTGCAGTACCGAGGCGGGATAGTGCCGGCGCCCGCCTATCTTCGTACCTGCCGCGATCAGCTCGCACCGTTCGTAGTAGCGAAGAGCCGAGGTCGCCATCCCGGACAGTCTGCCGATCTCGCCAATTGGCATCAACCGATCGTTCACCGATCCCCCAGGGGTTGACTTGAAGCCAACTTCAACGGCAAGACTACTCTCCGTCCAGGAAGACATCCAGTCTCTATCGGGAGAAACGGAGTACACCGCATCGGCGAGCGTGGCGCGGGCGCCGCTGTTCGTCATGCGCGATTCCAGTTCGGAGGCCATGCGAAGCGAACATTCAACCCGGCGCCCGTGATGACGGAGGAGACACGCATCATCGGACGCCCAGGCCGCACACGGTGGAAAGACGCGACGACACCTGACAAAGAAACCCTGCTCGTGCCCCCTGTTCCATGAAGAGGTAGCAATTCAGCGACTATCGCGGAGAAGTGACATGGCAAATGTTCTGAGAAAAGCCTACGACGCCACCTGGGGTAGGTACGTCTTCGCCGGACTGTACGACGCCTTCTTGTCCAAGGTAGAGAGGTACGGTCTCGCGCAGAAGCGAGCGGAGATGCTCGCCCCCGCGTACGGCCGGACGATCGAACTGGGAACGGGTACCGGCCTCAACCTGGCGCACTACCCGGACGCGGTCACCGAACTGGTCCTGACCGAGCCATACCCCCCGATGGTCGCGAAACTCGAAGAGAAGGTCCGCGACTACCCCAAGCGCGTCCAGGTGACCGTCGCCGGCGCGGAACGGCTGCCGTATCCGGACGCCAGCTTCGACACGGTGGCCGCCGCCATGATCCTCTGCACGGTGCGCGACCCCGACGTCGTGCTGAAGGAGATCGAACGGGTGCTCAAGCCCGGCGGGCAGTACCTCTTCCTGGAGCACGTGCGCAACCGGGACCCGCGAATCGCGCGACGTCAGGACATCGTCCAGCTCGGCTGGTACTGGTTCGGCAACGAGTGCCACTGCAACCGGCCCACCATCGACACCCTGAACAAGTCGTCGCTGGACATCGTCGAGCTCAAAGAGGACAAGATGCCCGGCGCCTGGAAGTTCATCGAGGCGATGGCCATCGGCCGCGCCGTGCGGCGGACGGAGCCGGCCGTGGACGCCGGTGCCACGGCCACCGTCGGGAGCACGGTGAAGTCCGGCTCCAAGGATGACCACTGCGAGTGCTGATCTGCCCGTGGGCGGCCGCGATCTTCAAGCGCGCGGCCGTCCACGCTGTGATATCGAGACGTCGGCCGTCGCACGAAGCCAGGAAGCGAAGCGTCCCGTGACCTACATAATCGCCCAGCCTTGTATTGATGTGATGGACAAGGCATGCATCGAAGAGTGTCCCGTCGACTGCATCTACGAAGGGGATCGGATGCTGTACATCCATCCCGAAGAGTGCGTCGACTGCGGTGCGTGCGAGCCGGTCTGCCCGGTCGAGGCCATCTTCTACGAGGACGATGTCCCCGACCAGTGGAAGGACTACATCAAGGCCAACGTCGACTTCTTCGACGAGCTGGGTTCACCGGGCGGCGCATCGAAGGTCGGCAAGGTGAGCGCCGACCCGCAGTGGATCAAAGACCTCCCTCCCCAGGCGGAGTGAGGCACTTCAGACCGGTGACCCCCCGGCCCGTCGTCGCCGGGGAGGTCACCGTTCCGGTTCATGCCCCCTGAAAGAACCGTCCTGCCGATGGTGGCGCCCTGCTCGCTGCCGACGCGCGCCTTAGGTATTCGGTGTTGCTAGGTACCGGTAGTCAGTGTTACTTTGTACCGGTAGCTAGCGACACGGAGTACCTGGAAGGGGTGTTCGTGGGCAAGCAGCTGACGGAGATGCTCAAGGGAACGCTGGAGGGCATCGTCCTGGCGATCCTGGGCGCACGGCCCGCGTACGGCTACGAGATCACGGCGTGGCTGCGCGACCAGGGCTTCTCCGACATCGCCGAGGGCACCATCTACGCGCTGCTGGTAAGGGTCGAGCAGCGCGGCCTGGTCGATGTGCGGAAGGTCCCGTCCGAGAAGGGGCCGCCGCGCAAGGTGTACTCCCTCAACGCTCAAGGGCGGGAGTACCTCGACGAGTTCTGGACGAATTGGAGCTTTCTGGCCGAGAGGCTCGAACAGCTTCGCGAAGGGGGCGAGTGACCATGGCCATGGACGAGCAGAAGAGCCGCTATCCGCGGTATCTGGAGGTGCTCACGGGGTCGCTGGAGGACAAGCGGCGCTACCGGCGGTACAAGGCGCGCATAAAGCGGCTGCCCGAGAACTACCGCATGGCGGTCGAAGGGCTGGAGCGCTACCTGATGCACTTCGGGCCCGCGGACGGCGCCGGCGCGCTGTCGATGTACGAGGACCTCGCCGACCTGTTCGAGCAGAGCGCGGCGGACGGGATCCCGATCCGCGACATCTTCGGGCAGGACCCCGTGGAGTTCGTCGAGGCGTTCATGGCCAACTATCCGCTCGGGCAGTACCGGACCCGCGAGCGGAACCGTTTCTCCAGCACGATCGCGCGAGCGGCCGGCGAGGACACCGCACGAGAAGACGGGACGGCGTGATGACGACACGGCAGGGCCCGGCGATCCAGGTGCAGGGTCTGGAGAAGTCGTACAAGGAACTGCGGGTGCTGCGCGGCGTGGACTTCGAGGTGGCGCGGGGCGGCATCTTCGCCCTGCTCGGGTCGAACGGGGCGGGCAAGACCACGGTCGTGCGAATCCTGTCCACGCTGCTCAGGGCGGACGCGGGGACGGCCCGCGTCAACGGGTTCGACGTCGCCGCGCAGGCCGCGGAGGTGCGGGAGTCGGTCAGCCTCACCGGGCAGTTCGCGGCCGTGGACGAGATCCTCACCGGGCGGGAGAACCTCGTGCTGGTCGCCCGGCTGCGGCACCTGAGGAACCCGGGCGAGATCGCCGATGGCCTGCTGGAGCGCTTCTCGCTGACCGATGCCGGCGCGCGCAGGGTGGCGACGTACTCGGGCGGCATGCGCCGCCGCCTGGACATCGCGATGAGCCTCATCGGCGATCCGCCGGTGATCTTCCTGGACGAGCCGACCACCGGGCTCGACCCCCAGGGGCGCATCGAGGTGTGGCAGGCGGTCAGGGAACTCGCCGGCCAGGGGACGACGGTGCTGCTCACGACGCAGTACCTGGAGGAGGCCGAGCACCTCGCCGACCGCATCGCGATCCTGCACCAGGGGCGGATCATCGTGAACGGCACCCTGGCCGAGCTCAAGCGGCTGCTCCCGCCCGTCAAGGTCGAGTACGTCGAGAAGCAGCCGACCCTGGAGGACGTCTTCCTCACGCTGGTCGGCGCCGGCGACGGGAACGGCGACGCCCGCAATGACCGAAATGTCGGCACAAAGAGTAAGGAACCGCGATGAGCAGGCATTTCCTCGGCGACACCGCCGTGCTGCTGGGGCGATCCCTGCGGCACGTCACCCGCAGCGTGGACACCATCATCACGACCACGATCATGCCGATCGCCATGATGCTGATCTTCGTCTTCGTGTTCGGCGGCGCGATCGACACAGGGTCGGACTCGTATGTGAACTACCTGCTGCCCGGCATCCTGCTCATCACGGTGGCCTCGGGCATCGCCTACACGGCGGTCCGGCTGCTCATGGACATGAAGGGCGGCATCTTCGAACGGTTCCAGTCGATGCCGATCGCACGGTCGTCGGTGCTGTGGGCGCACGTGCTGACCTCGCTGGTCGCCAACGTGATCTCGCTGGTGGTCGTCGTGCTCGTCGCCGTGCTCATGGGGTTCCGCTCGGGGGCCGGAGTGCTCGCCTGGCTGTCGGTCGCCGGCATCCTGATCGTGTTCACCCTGGCGTTGACCTGGCTCGCCGTCATCCCCGGCCTCACCGCCAAGTCCGTGGACGGCGCGAGCGCGTTCTCCTACCCGCTCATCTTCCTGCCGTTCCTCAGCTCGGCGTTCGTGCCGACCGCCACCATGCCCGGCCCGGTGCGCGCCTTCGCCGAGCACCAGCCGGTGACCTCCATCGTCAACGCCATCCGTGCCCTGTTCACCGGGCAGCCGGTCGGCACGGGCATCTGGACGGCCCTGGCCTGGTGCGGCGGCCTCCTCATCGTCGCCTACGCCTTCGCCATGGCCACCTACCGCCGCAAGATCTCCTAGGACGCGACCTGGATGATCGTCTTTCCGGGGGCGCGGCGGGGGCCGTGCGGGTACGGCACGTCGGTCAGGCCGAGGCCACCGGCACCCGCGTCGCGGTCTCGCACGGTGATCGCTCGCATGCTCGGATCCTCTCATCAGGACGGCCGGCTCCCCCGCGACGAACCGCCGCGGCTACCGTCGCCGCGAGTGCTCGGTCTCCACCCGCCGGGGCGGTGCGTCGTCCCCGTCACCGGTCTCTCCGCGCCACTCGATCAAAAGGAGAGTGGCGTCGTCGCTCGTCCGGCCGCGCCGTTCCTTCTTGAGCACCTGGGACAGCCACCGCACCGCCTCCCGGGCCCCCTTCCCCGTCCGTTCCATCCGCTGGACGCAGTCGATAAGCCGTTCCAGGCCGAACGTCCGTCCGCCCGGCTCGTGCTCCTCGACCACGCCGTCGCTGTAGCACAGCACCCGGTCACGGCGTCGCAGCGTGAACTCGCAGACGTGCGGCGGACGTCCGCCGAACCCGATCGGGAGCGTCGTCGGCCCCTCCAACTGGCCGGCGACCCCGCGGTCGCGGATCAGCAGCGGCGCCGGGTGGCCCGCGTTGACCATCTCCACGCGTCCCGTGGCGACGTTCAGGTGCATCATCTGGCCGGTGACGAACTGATCGAGCCCGAACTGGCCGGCGATCGCCTGGTCCAGGAGCGCGTACTTCTCCGCGAGGCCGACGCCGGCCCGCCGGGCATGCCGGAAGACCCCGACGACGACGGCCGCCATCGTCGCGGCGTGCAGGTCATGCCCCATCGCGTCGAACACGGCGACGTGCAGGACGTCCCCGTTGAGGGCGTAGTCGAAGCTGTCCCCCGCGATGTCGTAGGCCGGCTCCAGCGCTCCGGCCACCTCCACCCGCGGAGCGCACATCGCGAGCGGCGGCAGCAGCGACCACTGCATCTCCGCGGCCACGCCCATCGGTTCACGACGGCGCACCTGGAAGAAGCGGTCCGTGTAGGCATGCTTGCCGGCGATCAGGCCGGCGACCACGACGCCCAGCCGGCGCAGCAACCGCCGGGCGTCGTCGTCGACGGCGTCGAGGGTGCACGCCAGCACGCCCATCTGGCCGCTCCCGTCCAGCAACGGCACGTACACCCGCACGCCGCCGGGCCCCGGCACCTCGACACAGGCGGCCCGCGAGAAGGCGGTTCCAGCGGCGGAGTCGTCGATCGGCTGCGGTTCCGTGGCCGACAGCCCGTCTCCCGGCAGCGGCACCAGCCACTCCTGCGTGTAGTCCTGGAGCAGGATCGCGGCCTCGCGACCGCCGAGTTCGCCGACCTGCCCGGCGGCCAGCGGGCCGATCGACTGGGGCGGTAACCGGTGGGTCAGGTCCAGCAGGTCGCCCAGCAGCCGTTCGCCGAACCCTTCGGAACGGTCCGCACCGCCCTCGCCAGGCGACGCTCTCCCGATTCCCACGGCATCGCCCCCCTTCCCTTCGACGGGCCGCGCTCCCGGCCGGAGATGTCAGCCCCGCACGCGGTAGGGGCGCATCATCTCGTTGTCCTCATGTTCGAGGAGGTGGCAGTGCCACACGAACAGGCCCGCCCGGTCGAACGTCGCCCTGATCCGGGTGATCTCGCGGGGACGGGCGACCACCGTGTCCTTGAGCCCCGTCTCCCACCGCTCAGGGGACCGGGCGTCGCCGTTGAACGGCTGCCGGTCGACGACCTGGAACTGAACCTCGTGGACATGGATGGGATGCGCGTCCATCGTCCGGTTGTGGATCTCCCACACCTCGGTGGCGCCCACCGCGGGGGTCTCGGTGATCGGGGCGGACCACATCATCGCCCTCTCTCCTCCGTCGAGGGTGCCGAGCAACGCCATCGTCGGCGGGCCACCGGCGACGGTCCGCGAGACGTGTTCCAGCAGGGCGACCTTGCGCGTCTTCGTCGCGGGGCCGATAGGAGTGAACGCGGGAAGGGTGAGCCGGTCGGGAGGCTCGCTGAGGTCGCCTTCCACCGGTTCGCGCACGACGAACTTCATCACCTGCCCCGTGGTCGCCGGGTCGGCCGGCGCGGCCCCCGGGTCCCCGCGATACGGTCCGTCGGGGCCTTCGTTGATCAGGTAGAGGCCCGCGCCCTCGGGCATGCGGGCGAAGTCGACGATCACGTCGGCCCGCTCGGCCGGAGCGAGCAGCAGCCTGCCGAGTTCGACGGGCTCCGGCAGGAAGCCGCCGTCCGAGCCGATCTGCCAGAAAGGCAGGGACGGGGCCGCAGGGCGCTTCGCGTCGGGCCGCGTGACGATCTTCAGGTCGAGAACCCGCGCGTTGCAGCCGTTGAGGAAGCGGAACCGGTAACGGCGCGGCTCCACTTCCAGGTACGGCCAGGTGCGGCCGTTGACCATCATGGCGGTGCCGAAGAACTCCGGATTCCAGATCGGCGGCACATCGCTGTGCGGGACGTAGGGTCCCGCGATCCGGTCGAACTCTCTGCGGCTCCCCGGATAGTGGAGCGAGCCGTCGGCCAGGAAGGAACGATCTTGGATGACGATCGGGATCTCGTGGTACCGGGTGCCGGCGGAATCGCCCTGCCGCGGCGCCGGCCCCGGCAGCGCCGGAGCCGGCAGGTCTGCCGGACCGCCGCGCAGCAGGTAGAACCCCGCCAGCCCCGCGTACACGTTGAGCCTGGTCACGCCCAGCGCGTGATCGTGATACCACATCGTGGTGGGGGGCTGGTCGTTGTCGTAGTGGAAGACCGCCGTGCCGGGACGCCAGGACGCGCCGCCCCTGGCTTCGAAGCCGCCGGCGAAGGTCGCGTACATGGAGCCTTCGGTCGCATAGCCGCGAGGAATGTTCCTCGCCCGTGGTAGGAACCAGGCCTCCGGATATCCGTCGCTGTCCTCGTGAGTGCGTCCTCCGTGCAGGTGGGTGACGATCGGCACCGGCCCCTCGTAGCGGCCGGGGGTGGAGGTGAAGGCGGGACGCGAATCGCGGCCGAACGCGCCGCCCGGCGGGTTGGCCCAGTGGAGCGTCGGGTCCACCGGCAGCAGGTGTCGCAGGTGATCGCCACGGCCGTCGGTCAGTTCGTTCATCCACGTCACCACGACGGGCCGGTCGACCGTGGCCTCCACGGTGAGCGCGGGAGAGCTGAAGGTCCACGGGTGCCGGACCGACCCGTACCCCCAGACGGTGGTCGCGGGGCTCCCCGGAGGCAGGATCTGCTGCCGGAACCGCCGGACCCCGATGAGGTACCGATCGGCGGGATCGGCGGTCGTGGAGACGGCGGGCATGACGGAAGGTACGGCGAGCGGAGCGACGTACTTGGCGATCGTCACCGGGTCGAGCAGGCCCGCCGGGGTCGCCGCGTATCCCGGGCCGGAGGGCCGCCCCGCGACCAGGAGGAGGGGGCCCGCCGCCCCGGCCCTCAGGAACTCACGTCTCGTGATCACCTCGGCCTCCTCGGACATCGGACGAACATGTCCAGCCTTGGCCGGTCAAGACGCCGTGCGGCGCCCTGTGACCAGAATCCGCGCTCTCCGCTGCGAGAACGACGGATACCTACATCTACCTGCGAATCTACCCCAAACGCTACTCGCGGCACCGAAGGGCGGCGGCGGCCGGGAGGCCTTCGGCGCTGTCCGTGAGCATGGGGCCAGGTCCGTGGTCCTGTGCCGGCCGCGGGGCCGGACCGTGCCGTCGGAGGGGACCTTCGTCCCTGGGAGAGAGCTCACCGCCGTGTGAAGACTGGCCTTGCGGGCCATGACCCGCTCCGACCAGACCGACCAGGAGGGCCGCACATGGCCAGGGAGGATGTCACCGCGACCGCCGTCGTGTCCGGCCTGTCGTCCGCGGAGGCGGCCGCGCGACTGGAACGGGACGGGGCGAACCTGCTTCCCCGGAGACCGCCCGTCCCGCTGTGGCGGCGCGTCGCCGCCCAGCTCCGCGACCCGCTGATCCTCGTCCTGCTCGTGGCGACGGCGCTGACCCTGGCCACGGGCGACTGGACCGACATGGCCGTGATCCTGCTCGTGATCGTGGTCAACACCTCGGTCGGCGTGACCCAGGAACTCCGCGCCGACCGCGCCATCACCGCCCTGTCGGAGCTGACCGCACCGTCCGCGCGGGTGATCCGCGACGGCGCGCAGACGCAGGTCCCGGCGGCCGGCGTCGTCGTCGGTGACGTCGTGGTGCTGGCCGAGGGGGACATCGTCCCGGCCGACGCCGAGGTGGTGGAGTCGGCCGCGCTGCTCATCGACGAGTCGGCCCTGACGGGCGAGTCCGTCCCGGTGGACAAAGGCACCGGGACGGAGGTGTCCGCGGGGACCGTCGTGGTCCGGGGGCGCGGCCAGGCGGTGGTCACCGCGGTCGGGACGGCGGGCGCGACCGGCCGCATAGCGTCCATGATGGGGGAAGGCGCCGGTCTCACTCCGCTCCAGCGACGGCTGACGGACGTCGGCCGCATGCTGGCCGGCGTCACCGTCCTGCTGTGCGTGATCGTGATGGCCCTCGGCCTCGTCCGCGGCCAGCCGGTCGAGCTGATGGTCGTGACCGCCATCAGCCTCGTGGTGGCGGCCGTGCCCGAATCACTGCCCGCGGTCGTGACCTTGAGCCTCGCGCTGGGCGCCCGCCGCATGGCCGCCCGCGACGCGCTCGTGCGCAGGCTGCCCGCGGTCGAGACCCTCGGCTCGGTGACCGTGCTGGCCACCGACAAGACCGGCACGCTGACCGAGGGCATGATGGTCGTCCGAGCGATCTGGACGCCGGCCGGCGAGGCGAGGCTCACCGGCTCCGGCTACGCCCCCGACGGGCAGATCATCACAGACGGGACGCCGGGCACCGAGGCCTTCACCGAGCTGCTGACCGCGGCGGCACTGTGCAACGACGCGCGACTGGCGCAGGACGCCCGCGGGCGGTGGACGGCGCTGGGCGACCCCACCGAGGCCGCCCTGCTCACCGCCGCCGCCAAACTCGGCCTTGACCGGTCGGGGCTGCACCGGCGGTTCCCCCGAGTCGCCGAGCGTCCCTTCGAGAGCGGCCGCAAGCGCATGACCACCGTGCACCGGCTGCCCGGCGGCGGCGCCTGGCTGATCAGCAAGGGCGCGCCCGAGGTGCTGCTCCGTCCCACCGTCCTGGCCGGCGACCCGGCGCTCCTCGACCGCGCCCGCGAACGCGCCGAGCGGCTCGCGCAGGACGGCCACCGGGTGCTGGCCGTCGCCGGCGCCCGCCTGGACGACGTCCCGGTCACCGTCGAGGAGCGCGGGCTGAGGTTGCTGGGCCTGGTCGCGATCCTGGACCCGCCGCGGCCCGCCGCGGCCGCCGCCATCGCCGCCTGCAGGCGCGCCGGGATCAGACCGGTCCTCATCACCGGCGACCATCCCGGCACCGCCCGCGCCATCGCCACCGACCTCGGCATCGTGGAGGCCGGCGGCCGGGTGGTCGACTGCCGGCACACCCGCGATCCGGGCGAGGACCCGGCCACTGTCTACGCCCGGGCCACGCCCGAGCAGAAACTCGGCATCATCCAGAGCATGCGCCGTCGCGGTGAGACGCTCGCGATGACCGGGGACGGCGTCAACGACGGGCCCGCGCTGAGACGCGCCGACATCGGCGTGGCGATGGGCGAGCGCGGCACGGAGGTCGCCCGCCAGGCGGCCGACCTGGTGCTGGCCGACGACAACCTCGACACCGTGGTCGCCGCCGTCGAAGAGGGCCGCCGGGTCTACACCAACATCCGCCGCTTCCTCGTCTACGGGCTGTCCGGCGGCGCGGCCGAGATCGCCGTCATGCTGCTCGGCCCGTTCGCCGGGCTCGCGCTCCCACTGCTGCCCGCCCAGATCCTGTGGATCAACCTGCTCACCCACGGACTGCCGGGCGTGGCCCTGGGCGGCGAACCCGCCGTTCCCGGCTCCATGGCCAGACCGCCCCGGCCGCCCACCCAGAGCATCCTGGGAGCCGGCCTGTGGCAACGCGTGATCCGGATCGCGGTCGTCCTCACCGCCGTCACCCTGGGCGTCGCCATCTGGGGACACCAGACCGGACGCCCGTGGCAGAGCATGGCCTTCTTCGCCCTCGGCGCCACCCAGCTCGGCGTGGCCATCGGCTCCCGCACCCGGCCCGGCTCGACGGCCAACCCCGCGCTGCTGCTCGCGGTCGCCGGAGCCCTCATCCTCCAACTGGCGGGACTCTACCTTCCGCCGCTCCGCGAACTCCTCAGCACCCAGCCGCTCGCCATGGGCGACCTGCTGATCGTCACCGCCCTGTCCACCCTCGGCTACGCCGCCACCCGCCTCGACCGCACCCTGCACCCCTCTCCGGCCGGGACCGAGCGAGGGCGTCCCTCCGTTCGATGAGCGCGGGACGGGCGGTGGCCGCTCGCGGGACGGGCGGCGGCCGCCGCACGCGGGTCAGGCGGGGTAGGGGCGGTTGAACCGGGGCGGGGCGAACGGGATATAGCGCGGGGCGGGGTCGGCTCCGAGCTCGGCCGCGCGGGCGTTCATCGCCGGGGCGGACGTCGCGGGCCAGTGACCGGTCCGCAGCCGGTCGAACATCGTCACCAGCGCCGCCTCCTGCTCCGCCGGCGAGAAGTCGCAGTGGCCGACGGTGCGGGTGTACGTCTGGCGCAGCATGGAGCCGGATCCCGCGCGGCGCGCCTTCTCCTCGTACGACTGCTGCTGGGCGACGGTGGAGATCTGGTCGCCGGTGGCGGACACGGTCAGCACGGGGATCCGCAGGCGGCCGTCCAGGACGAGGCCGTCGGCGAACCGCTTGACGGCCTCGGGGTCCGCCGCGACGCGGGGCGCGGCGGCCAGGTTCCGCAGGTCGGCCCCGAGCTCCAGGCCCGCCGCCTTGTACAGTTCGCGGACCGCGCGCCCGAGGGCGGGCTCGGCCGAGCGCAACTGCTCGGCGTAGTCGACCCCGGTGTTCCAGGACGGGTTGCCGCCGGCCACCGCCATGAGCTGGCGCCGGCTGCCCATCGCCTGGCCGATGTAGGGCAGGGGCCCGCCGGCGAGGGCGAGGTAGGCGCCCTGTTCCAGCGCGGCGGCGTCCCTGGGGTCCGGAGGCGGCGTCGCCGACCCGTCGGGGTTGCGGCCCCAGGCCGGCAGCTGGCCGATCGCGGCCGCCAGCGCGATGCGGGCCCGCCCCTCAGGGGTCCGCTGCGCCGCGGCCAGCGCGTCGATCCATGCCTTCCTGGCCGACTCGACGTCCTCGGGGATGTCGATGACCGGCAGCCCGGGGGCGACCAGGCGTTCGAGCACGAAGACCGTGTCGAGTTTCTGGTTCCACTGGCCGACGGACCCGCCGAGGCCGCCGCACATCGCGACGGCGGCGTCGAAGGCGTCCGGGTGGGTCTGGGCGACGCCGGCCGCGATGAACCCGCCCATCGAGGCCCCGGAGGCGATCGCCTTGCGGGCCGGGCCGTAGGCGGCCTCGAAGCGGGTCAGCGCCTCGGCCTGGTTGGCGATGGCGTCCCGGAGGCGCCAGCCGGTGATCGCCCGGCTCGTCCCGCCGCGGGCCACGCCGCGGGCCAGCAACCGCGCGGTGAGGGGTTCGCCGGGGCCGGTGCCGGCGAAGTCCAGGGCGACCACCACGGTGCCGTTCCAGTGAGCCGGGACGACGAACTCGTAGGGAGTGCCGTCGTCCAGGGTGCCGCTGACGCAGGTGGGGCGGGCGGGGGAATCCGGCAGGCACGGTGTGCCGCCGGGAGGCGCGGCGGGGGCGGCGACGGCGGTTGCGCTCCCGATGGCGGTGGCCAACGCGAGGGCCAGGCACATGGTCACTCCACGGCGGATCACAGCGACAACCCCTTCGACTCGGTCTTGCAGTTGTCATCGGCGCACGGTCCGCAGCGCCAGGTCGCGAATGGCCGGCGGCGCGACCGGCGGCTGTTGCGAGGCAGATTGCATTCTCTAACGGGGACGATCGTTCAGCTTTCTGTCACAGATGTCAATCCCGATCGCCGGACGGCGGAGCCCGGCTCAGCGGCGGGGAACGAGGCGCAGCGGCGCCGACCTGGGCCCGAACTCCAGCCAGTTGAACATCTCCACCTCGCCGTCCGGTTCGACGCGGGCGGTGGCGTCCAGCAGCCCGCCCAGCGCGGCCGTCAGCTCCAGCCGGGCCATCGCCGCGCCGGGGCACCGGTGCGCGCCCCGGCCGAACGCGAGGTGCCGGTTGGGCCGCCGCGCGAGGTCGAGCCGGTCGGCGTCGTCGAACACCGCCTCGTCCCGGTTCGCCGAGGGAAAGATCATGGTGATCGCCTCACCGGCGCGCACCGTGCGGCCGCCGACCTCGGTGTCCCGGGTGGCGGTGCGGGCGAACACCCGATAAGGGGCGTACAGCCGCAGCAGCTCCTCGATCGCCGCCGGCAGCAGCCCGGGGTCGGCGCGCAGCCGGTCCTGCAGGTCAGGGTCGCGGGACAGGTGCACGGCGGCGCTGCCGAGCACGGCGTGCGGCGCCCCGATGCCGGCCACGATGGTCTGCCGGACGGTGGCCACGACCAGGTCGTACGGGATGGGCCGCTCCGGGTCGCCGGACGCCCGCAGCAGGCTGGTCACCAGGTCCTCGTCCGGGTCGCGCGGGTCGGCGCGGCGGTCCTCGACGATGGCGCGGGCGATCGCGTACAGCTCTTCGCTGGCCGCCATGACCCGGGCCCGGTCCATCTCCTGGATGGCGAAGCTGTACTCGACGCCGATCCGGCGGATGCCCAGCACCTGGTCGACCGGCAGGCCGAGGAAGACCGCGAAGCACTGCGCCGCGTACGGCAGCGCGAACTCCTTGGAGTAGTCGCCGCCGCCGCGGGCCAGCAGCGGCTCCAGCAGCTCGCGCGCCGCCCGCGCGAAGGCCGGTTCGAGCCGCCGTACCACGCTGCGGCGCAGCACCCGGTCCATCGGAGCGCGGTAGATCTCATGCTCGGGCGGGTCGAAGTGCAGCGGCGGCCGGCGCTGGGCGCGCGGCACGTGCGGGACGACGTTCTGCACCGCGGTGCTGAACGTCTCGCTGTCCCTGGCCACCCGCACCACGTCCGAGTAGCGGGTGGCGGCCCAGAAGCCGCCGAAGGCGTCGCTCCACGGCACCGGGCAGCGTCGCCGCAGCTCGGCGTAGACCTCGTGCGAGCTGTCGAAGGTCTCAGGCGCGGCGGGGTCCCAGTCGGAGGCGCGCCCGGGGCCGTCGGCGGTGGTGGTCATGATGAAGTCCCTTCCCGTCATGGTCCGGCCCGCTCACAGCAGGTGCCTGCGCGCGACCCGGGCGAGCGTCTCGATGGCGTACACGACGACGGCGATCGCGATGACGATCGCGGCGGTGGTGTCGTAGCGCAGGGTGGCGATCGACTCCTGCATCAGGTAGCCGACGCCGCCCGCGCCGACGACGCCGAGCACGACCGACTCGCGCAGCGCCAGGTCGGCCACGAACAGGCCGTTGCCGGTGAACGACGGCACGAACTGCGGCCAGATCGCGGCGGCGAACGCCTGCCACCGCCGGGCGCCGACCGAGGTCAGCGCCTCGTGCGGCAGCGGGTCGAGCCCTTCCAGGGAGTCGGCGAAGAACTTGGCCGCCAGCGCCGTGCAGGAGATCCACAGCGCCAGGAAGCCGGCGAACGGGCCGAGCCCCAGCGCGGCCACGAACAGCAGCGCGTACACCAGGTCGGGGATGCCCCTGACCACCACCAGCAGCACCCGGACCACCGCGGACAGCGGCCGCCAGGGGGTGGTGTTCACGGCGGTGAGCAGGGCCAGGAGCAGCCCGCAGGCGGCGCCCGTCGCGGCGGCGCCCAACGCCATGAGCAGGCTCTCCAGCACCGCCATGAGCAGGTCGCCGGAGAACGCGGGCGGCCACATGCCGGTGAGCATGCCGCGCAGGTTCGGCCACGCGCCGGCCAGCCGGCCGGGATCGGGGACCACCGACCACAGCGACCCGAGGAAGACCGCCCCGGCGGCGACGGCGGCGGCCACCCGCAGCACCCGGCCGCGGTCCCAGCCGACGTCGTGCGGGGCGCGCCCGGCGGGCAGCGCGGCCGCGCCCCCCTTCTCCCTCGCGGACCGGCCGGCCGTGATGCGGCGGCGGACCGCCACCGACAGCAGTTCCAGCAGCAGCACCAGGACGACGATCACGCAGATGATCCCCGCCGCCCGGCGGTAGTTCAGGCTGCCCAGCGCGGTCTGCAGCGCCACGCCGATGCCGCCGGCTCCGACGACGCCGAGCACGGCCGAGGCCCGGATGTTGATGTCGAGGCGGTACAGCACGATGGCGGTCAGCGCGGGGAACACGCGGGGCAGCACGCTGGAGACGGCCACCTGCGCCTCGCCGGCCCCGCAGGCGCGGGCCGCCTCGGCGGGGACGGGGTCGGCCTCCTCGACTGCGTCGGCCAGCAGCTTGGCGATCATGCCGACCGAGTGCACGGCGACGGCGAGCACGCCGGCCGGCGGGCCCAGGCCGAAGATCCGGACGAACACGATCGCGAAGGCCAGCGTCGGCACGGCCCTGGTCAGGACGAGCACCACCCGGGCGGCCGACCGCGCCCAGCGGGGGCCGTGGTGGGTGCGCGCGGCGGTCAGGGCCAGCGGCACCGAGGCCAGCGCCGCCAGGCCGGTGCCCGCCACCGCGATGAGCAGCGTCTCGGCGACCATCGAGGCGACGGCGCCCGCGCCGGGCAGGTCCGGCGGCCACATCCGGCGCAGCAGCCGCCCGGTGTCGTCCAGCCCGGCGGCCAGCGAGGACGGGGACAGGCCGATCCACCAGAACGTCACCCAGACGACGGCCACGGCCGCGACGAGCAGCCCCAGCGCGATGAGGACGCGGGCGCTCCACGGCGGCCTCGGCGGGCCCGGGTGGACCGGGGCCCGCGCGGCGGGAGCGGTGCTAACCATCGCGCGTCCCCGCCGTGTCGTAGACACCCCGCAGCCGCTCGGCGGACAGGCCGGCCGCCGCGCAGCGCCACGACCCGGTCGGCGGTGGCGAGCGCGAACTCGATCTGGTGCAGGCTGCACACCACGGAGATGCCGTCCTCGGCGCTGATCCGTTTCAGGGTCTCCAGCACCAGCACGCTCGCCGCCGGGTCGAGCGAGGCGACCGGCTCGTCGGCGAGGATCAGCTCGGGGCTCTGCAGCAGGGTCCGGGCCACCGCGACCCGCTGCTGCTGCCCGCCGGAGAGCGTGTCGCAGCGCTGGAACCGCCGGTCCGCCAGCCCGACCCGGTCCAGGTGCTCCACGGCGCGGGCGCGCAGCGCGCGCGGGTAGCTCATCACCCCGTACCTGGGCAGCCGCAGAGTGGCCAGCGACCCCATCAGCACGTTCTCCAGCGCGGACAGCCGCCCGACGAGGCCGAACTGCTGGAAGACGAACCCGACCCTGGCCCGCAGCGCGCGCAGCCGGCGCCGGGAGCAGGCGGCCGGGTCCTCCCCCAGGGTGCGCACGGTGCCGCTGTCCGGCAGGTGCATGCCGTTGACCAGCCGCAGCAGCGTGGACTTCCCGGCCCCGGACGGGCCGACGAGGGCGACGAACTGCCCCTGCGGGACGTCCAGCGAGATGCCGTCGAGCACGGTGGCGCCGTGGAAGCCCTTGGCGACCTGCGACAGCCGCAGCACGGGGTCGCCGGCCACGGCGGGTTCCTCAGCCACCGGACGTGCAGACCTCGGACTTGGTGATCTCGCAGATGCGCGCGATCGGCTGGTAGGTGGCGTCGGCGGCCTTGACGAACGTCCAGGCGGTGGAGGCGCCGAGGGTGCAGGCCGTGGCGCCGGCGTACTGACCCCAGTTCTTCGGGCCCTTGATCTGGGTGCCCTCGCACAGTCCGGCGGAGGCGGCGCCGGTGGCGGTAAGGCCGGTCACGGTCTTGGCGATCCTGTCGCGGATGTCCTGCGGAAGCCACCTGCCGACCACGACCGGCGGCCCAGGGATGAGCGGCGAGGTCCACACCTTGTTCACCTGCCCCGGCTTGAGCTGGCCGCGGGCGGGGAGCAGCTGGTCGATGAACACGTCGCCGACGAAGGCGATGTCGCAGTCGCCGGCCAGCAGCGAGGCGACCGCCGTGTCGTGCCCGTGGGTGAAGACCTTTTCGACGTCCTTGTCCACATCGACGCCCGCTTCCCGCAGCGAGGCGAGCGGCTGCAGGTAGCCGGTGGTGGAGCCCGGGTCGGTGAAGCAGACGTCCTTGCCCGCGACGTCCTTGAGCGAGGCGATGCTCTTGTCGTCGCCGCGGGTCACCCCGTAGGCGTAGGCGCCGGGTTCGCCGCCCGGGGCGGCCAGCGGGACGGCGACGGGCTCGACGTCGGCCCGGGTGCGGGCCAGGTAGTAGCTGAAGGCCCCGTAGACGGCGACGTCCACCCGCTTGGCGACCTGCGCCTCGACGACGGCCGCGTTGCTGGTGACGGCCTGGAACCGCACCGGGATGCCGAGGTCCTTCTGCAGCGCGGAGACGATCGGCGCGAACGACGCCGCAAGGTCGTCGCTCTGCTCCGAGGGGATGGCGGCGAAGACCAGCTCGTCGGGCCGGCCACCGTCGGCGGGCGCGCTGCGGGCGGCGCCGGGGCCGGCGCCGCAGGCGGACGACACGGCGATCGCGGCACCCGCCGCGATGGTGCCCAGAGCTGACTTTCGGAACATCGAGGCTCCTCATACGCGGGTGGTCGAGCCAAAGTAAGCAGGCCCGAAGTCATTGTCAACAGTTCTGTGACGACCGTAGGATTACTGTCAAACATAATTAACGGCGGAATTCGGATGACCGTTCTCTGAACTGTTGTACATCTCGCGTCGCAGCGGCTTCCCACTCATGGAGGCGAACATCAATCCCCGTTCCACGTCCAATCGGCCGGCCCGTGCCGTGGCGGTGCTCACGGCGACGGCTCTCACGTTCGCCCTCTCCCCTGCCGCCGGCCTGCCGCGCGCCTCGGCGGCGTCCGGGCACAACGGCCCCATCAGCGTCTCCGGCGTCCACCCGAGCGGCGCCACCTACGCGATCGAGGTGCCGCGGGGCTGGAACGGCACCGTGCTGTCCTACAGTCCGGGCTACGGCCAGGGCGCCGGACCGCAGCACCTGCCCGCCGACCTCGGCGGCAACACCGCCGCGCAGGGCTGGCTGCTGGCGCACGGGTACGCCCTGGCCGGCACCCGGCCCTACGGGGACGGCTGGGCCGTCGAGGAGACCCTGCGGGACTCCGGCGACACGCTCGCCGAGTTCGCCAAGGTCGCGGGCAGGCCCGCGACCACCCTGGCCTGGGGCGCCTCGATGGGCGGCGCCATCGCGGCCGGCCTGGCGGAACGCCGGCCCGACCTCATCGACGGCGCGCTGCCGTACTGCGCCTCGGTCGCCGGGCCGGTGGCGATGCTCAACCAGTCGCTCGACGCGGCTTTCGCGTTCAAGACGCTGCTCGCCCCCGGCGAGGACGCCGTGAAGCTCGTCCGGCCGGCCTCGGCCGAGGAGGAGGCGCGGAGCAACGCCGCCGCCCGCGCCGTCCTGGACGCCGCTCAGCAGACGCCGGCCGGCCGGGCCCGCATCGCCCTGGCCGCGTCCTTCGCCCAGGTCTCCACCTGGTCGGCGCCCGGCACCGCGGAACCCGCGCCGCGCGACTGGGCGGCGCAGCAGGCCCAGGAGTACGCGGCGTTCATGCCGACCGTATTCTCCCCTCGCCATCCGCTGGAACAGCGGGCCGGCGGGAACTTCTCCTGGAACACCGGCGTGGACTACCGCCGGCAACTGCACGACTCCGGGCGCTTCGCGCAGGTGCGCGCCCTGTACGACGGCGCCGGGCTGGACCTCGACGACGACCTCGCGGCCCTGGCGGCGGCGCCGCGCGTCTCCGCCGACCCCGGCGCCGTCGCCTACATGGAGGACTACTTCACCCCTCGCGGCGCGCTCGGCGTCCCCGTGCTGACGATGCACGAGCGCGGCGACAACTACCCGACCGTCACCCAGGCCCGCGCCTACTCCGACGTGGTGCGGCGCGCGAGGAAGGGCGAGATGCTGCGCCAGGCGTTCGTCGACCGGCCCGGCCACTGCCGCTACACCGGAGCCGAGCTCGTCGCCGCGGTGCAGACCCTGAGAAGCCGGGTCGTCACCGGCCGCTGGACCGGCGTCGACGCCCACCGGCTCAACACGCTGGCCGCGCGCCTGGCCGCGCGGGACCCGGACCTCGGCGCCGCGGAGTTCGTCCACTACACGCCGGGCCGTTTCCTGCGCCCGCACGTCCCCCGCTCCGGGCGGTGAGGGAACATCCCACGTGACCGCGGTCCCGGCGCGGCGCCGCGGACCGAGATCACCGGTAACACCCCGGACGCCGAGCCCGGTGGCGTAGGATTCACGCAGGTCGAACCCGGTAAGCCCGTTCGTTCCCTGGACGTGGCCGACCGGGGCGCCTACACCGGCCGAGGAGTCTGACGATGGAGGCACGCCGGGTGACCGCGTCGCCCGAGCCCGGCTCCCTGCCCAGGGCCCGGCAGGGGGCCGAACCGCAGCGGCTGCTGACCACGCTGCTGGGTGACTACTGGTTCTGGCGGCAGGAGCACATCCCGTCCGCGGCGCTGGTCCGGCTGCTGGAGGAGTTCGGCATCAGCGCGACCAGCGCCCGCGCCGCCCTGCGGCGGGTCGCCGCGCGAGGGCTGCTGGACAGCTCGCGCAGCGGCCGCACCACCGCGTACGGGCTGCCGCCCCGGGCGTACGACGTGATCGTGGCGCACATGCGGCGGCTGCTGACGTTCGGCGCCGCCATGCCGTACTGGGACGGGCAGTGGACGGTCGTCACGTTCTCGGTGCCCGAGGACCAGCGGGACACCCGCCGGGCGCTGCGCGACGGGCTGCGGCTGCTGCACTTCGGCATGATCTTCGACGCGGTGTGGGTGTCCCCGCACGACAGGACGGGCGAGGTCGTCGAACTCGTGCGGAGGCTCGGCCTGCGCGGGGCGGTGGTGTTCCGGGCGCGCAAGGTCGCCGACGACGAGCTGGACCCCGTGCTCGACCGCGCCTTCGACATCGACGCGCTGCGCGAACGCTACCTGCGCTTCATCGGCGCCCACCGGCCGGTCGCCGAGCGGCTGGCGACCTCGGTCCCGTGCCCCGCCGAGGCGCTGCGGCTGCGCACCGCGATCATGACCGACTGGCGGGTGTTCCCCACGCTCGACCCCGACCTTCCCGCCGAGCTGTTACCCGAGGGCTGGCCGCGCGACGAGGCCAGGCGGCTGTGCATGCGGATCTACGACTCGCTCGGGGAGCCCGCGGAGCGGCGGTTCCGCGAGATCCTCGCCGAGTTCGACCCCGAGCTGGCGCGGCTGGCCGCGCACCACACCTTCGCGCAGGTGTCCGCCCTGGAGTCGCCGGCGACCCGCCGTCACACGAGGTTCGACGAGACGACCGACCGCGACCGGCTGAACCTGCTCGCCGGCCGCCGCGGCGAAGGCCGGCGCGAACAGCGCTGACCCCGGCGCGCCCGCTGGATTCGCGACGCCGTGCACCCGATGGATTCGCGACGCCGGCGGCCCTGACGGCCCGTGGCCCGCGCGTGACGGGACGATAGCGGAGACGTATTCCAGTGCGGTCTGGGAGCGGCCGAGAAAGCATGACATTCTGGTAACGAGCGCGCACTCAAGCGTTGTCAATATACTCTTGCCGTGAATGATCGTGAGAGACCCGAGGCAGAGGACGTCGATTTTCCGCGCTACCAGGTGGGCGCGCCCCCGCAGCACGTGATCACGACGCTTCTCGGCGACTACTGGATCAGCCGGCCCGAGCAGCTGCCGTCCGCGGCCCTGGTGCGGCTGGCCGAGGAGTTCGGCGTCTCCGCCGTGGCCGCCCGGGCCGCGCTCAGCCGCCTGACCAGGCGCGATCTGCTGGAGTCCTCCAAGGTGGGGCGGCGCACCTACTACCGGCTGACCGACCGGGCCGCCGCGGTGATGCTGGAGGGGCGGCAGCGCATCATGTCCTTCGGCCTGGAGCAGGGCGCGTGGGACGGACGATGGGTGATGGCGGCGTTCTCCATCTCCGAGGAGCAGCGCGACCTGCGCCACGCGCTGCGCGCGAGGCTGCGCTGGCTCGGCTTCGCCCCGCTCTACGACGGGCTGTGGGTCTCGCCCACGGCGAACGCCGACAGCGCGGCCGCGGTGCTCGCCGAGCTGGAGATCCCCATGTCGACGATCTTCCGCGCCGAGGCCGTGGACTCCGCCGGCATGCGCGCCCCGCAGGCGGCCTGGGACTTCGACCAGCTCCGGCGCACCTACGAGGAGTTCGTGGCGCAGTACTCGCCCCTGCTGGAACGCGTGCGCAAGGGCGTGGTCGGCGCGTCCGAGGCGCTGGTGGCGCGTACGGGGATCATGGACACCTGGCGGAGGTTCCCCAACCACGACCCCGATCTGCCGGCGGAGCTGCTGCCCGCCGCCTGGCCGCGCGCCGCGGCCAGAGACCTCTTCGTCGAGGTCTACGACACCCTCGGGCCGCTCGCCGAGTTCCGCGTCAAGCAGATCGTCGCGGAGTTCGAGCCCGCGCTGGCCGAGCTGGTCGCCCACCATCGGACCAGCTCCATCCTGGCGCTCACCTGATCGCCGCCGCGACGGGGCGGCGTTCCGGCCCGCCCCTCGCCCGCCTCCGGCCGACCCGCTACCTCCATCTGCACGATCACACCTTGACAGTTGTGCATCCGTAGGTGTGACATTTGTCAGCACGACCGCAAGATTAAGTGCAGCATTATCGGGTCGCGGGAAGGACCACCATGAGATTGCCCAAGACCATCCTTGCGAGTGCGGCGGTGCTGGCCCTCGCCACCGTCGCGGCCTGCGGCGGAGAAGGCGGCGAGACGCAGCGGCCGGCCGGTGCGACGGCCCTCTACGACGCCCTGCCCGACGGCATCAAGGAAGCGGGCGTCATCCGGTTCGCCGGTGACTCGCACCCGCCGTATCGGATCGTCGCCAACGACGGCAAGACCGTCACGGGCATCGACAAGGACCTGCAGGACGCCCTCGGCAAGGTACTGGGGGTCCGCACCGAGATCTCGATCGTCAACGGCCTGCCCGCGGCGCTCTCCGGGATGCTCTCCTCCAGGTACGACGCGTTCAACGGCCCGGTCAAGGACACCCCCGAACGCGAGAAGCAGTTCGACGCGCTCGTGTGGATGGTCACCAGGACCTCCTACCTCATCCCCAAGGAGGGGTCCGCGTCCATCACGAGCTCGGGCGACCTGTGCGGCAAGCGCGTCGCCGGCACCGCGGGCAGCATCACCGAGGACCAGGCCAAGCGCCTGACCGAATGGTGCGCCAAGCAGGGCAGGCCGGCGCTGGAGTTCATCGGCTTCGCCGACACGAACGGCACCATCCTCGCCGCCAAGTCCGGCCGCGCCGACGCCGCGGGCATGACCGAGAGCGCGGCGCTCGACGTGATCGGCAAGGACAAGGACGCCTTCACGTACGTGACGCAGACCGACGAGCAGGGCGCCGGCGTCGACCAGCTCGCGATGCTCGTGCCCAAGTCCGGCAAGCTCGGCCCGGTCATGCTCGACGCGTTCAAGGAGATCTTCAAGAACGGCGAGTACAAGAAGATCATGGACAAGTACGGGCTCCAGAAGGTGGCGGTGGAGGAACCCAAGATGAACACAGCGACGACGCAGTGAGCGTGGCACAGCAGGTCGTGGACGTCGCCGCCGCCCGTCCTCGCGTCCGCCCCCTGCGCTGGGTGGCCGGAGCCGTGCTGCTGGTGCTCGTCGCGCAGTTCGCCTGGTTCCTCGTCACCAACCCGCGGTTCGAATGGGCGGTGGCCGGCCAGTACCTGTTCGACCCGAACATCCTGCGCGGCCTCGGCATGTCACTGCTGCTCACCGTCATCGGGATGGTGCTGGGCAGCGTGCTCGGGGTGCTGCTGGCGGCGGGCAGGCTCAGCGGCTTCTCTCCGGTCGTCTGGGCCTGCACCGTCTACGTCGCGGTCTTCCGCGGCATCCCGCCGCTGGTCCAGCTGATCTTCTGGTTCAACCTCGGGTACCTGCTGCCGCGGATCTCGCTCGGCGTCCCCTTCGGTCCGACGTTCGTCTCGCTGCCGACCAACTCCGTGATCAGCTCGCTGACCGCGGCCATCATCGGGCTCACCCTGCACGAGGCCGCCTACATGGCCGAGATCGTCCGGGCCGGCATCATCGCCGTGGACGGCGGCCAGCGCGACGCGGCCCGCGCGATGGGCTTCACGGCCGGGCAGAGCTTCGTCAGGGTCGTGCTCCCGCAGGCGATGCGGGTGATCGTCCCGCCCACCGGCAGCCAGTTCATCAGCCTGCTCAAGGGCACCTCACTGGTCAGCGTGATCGCGATGGCCGACCTGCTGTACTCGGTGCAGGTGATCTACAACAGGACCTACGAGATCGTCCCGCTGCTGATCGTCGCCTGCGCGTGGTACCTGGCGGTGGTCACCGTTCTGTCGCTCGGCCAGCGGCGCCTGGAGCGGCACTTCGGAAAGGGGTAGCGATGAGCGACACACCGGTCCTGCGCGTCCGTGACGTGCGCAAGCAGTTCGGCGGCAACGTGGTGCTCGACGAGTTCAGCCTCGACGTGCACGAGGGCGAGGTCGTCACGGTGATCGGCCCGTCCGGGTCGGGCAAGTCCACCCTGGTCCGCTGCGTCCACCAACTGGAGAGCATCGACGGCGGGGCCATGTACCTCGACGGGGAACTGCTCGGCTACGAGACCCACCGGGGCCACCTGCGCCCGCTGCCCGACCGGCGCGTGGCCGCCCAGCGCGGCCGCATGGGCATGGTCTTCCAGCAGTTCAACCTGTTCCCGCACTGGAACGTGCTACGCAACGTCACCGAGGCGCAGGTGCTGGTCCACCGCCGTGACCCCGGCGAGGCGCGCGAGGAGGCGCTGAGGCTGCTGGACCGCGTGGGGCTCGCCGACAAGGCGGACGCCCATCCCCGGACGCTCTCGGGCGGCCAGCAGCAGCGCGTCGCCATCGCCCGCGCCCTGGCCACCAACCCGCGGATCATGCTGTTCGACGAGCCCACCAGCGCTCTGGATCCCGAGCTGGTGGACGAGGTGCTGGGCGTCGTGCGCGACCTGGCACGCGGCGGCATGACGATGATCATCGTGACGCACGAGATGAGCTTCGCCCGCGAGGTGGCCGACCGGTGCGTCTTCATGGAGAAGGGCCGGGTGATCGAGGCCGGCACCCCGGAGGAGATCTTCGACAAGCCCGCCTCGCCCCGCCTCCGAGCCTTCCTGTCGCGCTTCTCCGCGGCGCAGAACTCCCACGAAAGCATGCTTGAGGAGGAGACCACCTCTTGAGTCTCACGGTAATGGCCGTCGGCGACCTCATCGTCGACGAGCCCGGCCCCGCGTCCTTCTTCGCCCCGGCCCGCGCGACCCTGGGCCGGGGCGACGTGGTGATCGGCCACGTCGAGGTGCCCCACAGCACGTCCACCGCCCAGGTGAGCACCGACGTCCCCGCCCCGCCCGCCGACCCCGCCGCGCTCTCCGCGGTCGCCGAAGCCGGCTTCCACGTGGTGACGCTCGCGGGCAACCACGTCTACGACGTCGGCGACCAGGGGGTGGCCGACACGATCAAGTACGCGTCCGAGGCCGGGATGGCCACCGCGGGCGCCGGCATGACCCTCGGCGAGGCCCGCCGTCCCGCCGTCGTGGAACGCGACGGCATGCGGATCGGCGTGCTGAGCTACAACTGCGTCGGCCCGCGCGAGTCCTGGGCGACCAGCCGCAAGCCCGGCTGCGCGTACATCAAGGTGCTGACGCACTACGAGCTCGACCACGCCAGCCCCGGCGGGCCGCCCGCCGTCTACACCTTCGCCGACCCCGCCGCGCTGGAGCGGATGGCCGAGGACGTGGCGGCCCTGGCCGCCGAGGCCGACGTCGTGCTGGTGTCACTGCACAAGGGCGTCGGGCACACGCCCGCCGTGCTGGCGATGTACGAGCGGCCGGTCGCCCACGCCGTCATCGACGCGGGCGCGCACGCCGTCTTCGCCCACCACGCCCACATCATGCGGGGCGTCGAGATGTACCGCGGCAGGCCGATCTATCACGGGCTGGGCAACTTCGTGACCGTCACCCGCGCGTTGACGCCCGCGACGGGCGACGAAGGCGAACGGGCCGCGTGGGCGCGCCGCAGAGTCGAGCTGTACGGCTTCGCCCCCGACCCGGACATGCCGTACTACCCCTTCCATCCCGAGAGCCGGAACACCGCCATCGCGGTCTGCCGGTTCGACCGCGACGGCCTGGTCTCGGCGGGCATCGTGCCCTGCCGGATCGACGACGCGGGCCGGCCGGTGCCGCTCGGCGACGACGAGGAAGGGCGGCGGGTCGTGTCGTACATCCAGGACATCACGCGACGGGCGGGCCTGGCGACAGAGTTCCGCTGGGAGGGCGAGGAGGTGGTGCTGCGTGGCTGACCGTCCGCTCGCCGGCCGCACGGTGATCGATCTGACCACCGCGCTGTCCGGCCCGTACGCGACCCTGCTGCTGGCCGGTCTCGGCGCCCGCGTGATCAAGGTGGAGAATCCGCTGACCGGCGGCGACGCCTCGCGCAACAACGCCCCCTACCTCGGCGCCGAGGGGCTGACGCTGGCCCGCCACGGGGACGACGACATGTCGGTGTCGATGCTCCTGCGCGGCCGCAACAAGCAGAGCGTCACGCTCAACCTCAAGCATCCGAAGGCCCGCGAGATCCTGGCCGGTCTGGTGCGGACCGCGGACGTCATGATCGACAACTACAGCGCCGGCGTCATGGCGCGGCTCGGCATCGGCCACGACTGGGCGAGCGCGATCAACCCGCGCATCGTGTGCACGTCGATCAGCGGTTTCGGCGCGCAGGGCGGTCCCGGCTCTGGCAAGGCGATGGACACCATCATCCAGGCGCTCAGCGGCGTGATGATGACCGCGGGCGCGCCCGGCGAGCCGCCCGTCCGCTTCGGGTTGCCGGTGGGCGACCTGGTCGCGCCGCTGTACGCGGTGATCGGCACGCTCGCCGCGGTGCTGCGGGCCGACGCGACCGGCCAGGGCCAGCACGTGGACGTGTCCATGCTGGGGGCGCTGACCTCGATGGTCGCGTGCGAGCCGTTCGACGCCTACGAGAAGCTCGGCCTGCCCATGCGCACGGGGACGACCGTGCCCAGGCTGGCGCCGTTCGGCACCTTCCCCGCCGCGGACGGCTGGTTCGCGCTGTGCGGCCCCACCGACGCGTTCGCCCGCGGCCTGTTCGCGGCGATGGGGCGCGACGAGCTGGCCGCGGACCCGCGGTTCGCCACCCGGGACGCGCGCGTGGCCAACGCCGGCGAGCTGCACGGGCTGGTGGCCTCGTGGGCGGCCGGCCTCCCGCTCGCCGTGCTCCTCGACCTGCTCACCAGGAACGGCGTGCCCGCCGCCGAGGTACGCGACCCCGGCGCCGCCGTGCGCGACCCGCTCGTGCTCGAACGCGAGGAGGTCGTGCCGCTGGAGCATCCGCGCCACGGCCGCCACGAGGACCTGTACGGGACCGGCGTGCCGATCCGCTTCTCCGCCTCCGAGGCGGCGCTCGACCGGCCGGCGCCCGATCTCGGCGAGAACAACGCCGACATCTACGGCGGCCTGCTCGGCTACTCCGGCGACGAGCTCAAGGCGCTGGCCGAGGAAGGGGTGATCTGACATGCCCGCGGCACTGGCCACGCTGGAGGAGGCCTACTCCCGGCGCGGCGCACCCTTCGAGGGCCCGGCGCCGGTCGTCGGCTACGTCGGGGCCGACGTGCCGGTCGAGCTGCTGACCGCCGCGGGGCTCCGCGCGTTCCGCCTCACGGGCGACCCGGAGGCCGATTCCGCGCTCGGCGACCGGTACCTGGGCACCGGGGTGGATCCGGCCGCCCGCTCGGTGCTCGCCCGGCTGCTCGACGGGTCCTTCGGCGACCTCGACCGCGTGGTGGTCTCGCACGACTGCGAGGCGTCCCTGCGGCTGTTCTACGCGCTGCGCGAGCTGCGTCGCGTGCAGCCCGGCACGGCGCTGCCCGAGGCGTACCTGGTGGACATCCTGCACCTGCCGCACCGCACGACCGCCCGTTACAACCGCCGCAGGATCGGCGAGTTCGCCGCCAGGCTCGAAGCCTGGACCGGCCGCCCCCTCCGCCTGGCCGAGGCGGTGGCGGCGCACGACGAGCGGCGCCGCCTGCTGGCCGCCGTCGCCGAGCTGCGCTGGGCGGTGCCCGCCCGCCTGACGGGGCGGCAGTTCCTCGCGGTGGCCAATGCGGCGCTGCCCGTGGCGGAGCACATCGCGCTGCTGGAACGGCTGCTGGCCGAGGCCGGAGAGCTCGCGGAGCACCCCGGGCGGCGGGTCTTCCTCAGCGGCAGCGACCACGACACGCCGCACGTGTACGAGGCCGTCGAGTCCGAGGGCCATGTGATCGTCGGTGAGGACCACTCCTTCGGCGGCCCCCTCTCCGAGGAGCCGGTCGGTGCGGGCGGCCTGGACGCGCTGGCCGAGCACTACCACCACAGCGGCCCGACCGCGCACCGGGCCACGGCGGGCGAGCGCGCCGCGCACGTGGCGACGGCCGTACGGCGCTGCCGGGCCGAGCTTCTGGTCGCCTATTCCAGAGCCGGTGACGAGGCCCCCGCGTGGGACTTCCCCGCGCAGCGCGCGGCGATCGACATCCCGGCCGTCGCGCTGGAGCGCCAGGAGTACGGGCGTGCCGACCTGACCGCCCTGCGGAAGGAAGATCCATGCGCAGTGTGAAATCCCTCGCCACGGCGGCCGAGGCGGGCGCGCACCAGCGCGAATGGTTCGCCGGCCTGCGCCGGCGGGTCGACGCGCGCGAGCCGTTCGCGCTGCTGAACGCGGACGTCCCACACGAGATCTTCCGCACGATGGACATCCCGTACGCGGTCAGCCAGTGGTGGGCGTCGCTGGTGACCGCCAAGCAGCGCTCGGGGCACTACCTGGATCTGGTGCGGGGGCGCGGCTACCCCGACTACTCCGAGCAGTACAACTCGGTCACTCTGGGCTCCGCCTTCGACCCGGAACCGGAGTCCGGGCCGTGGGGCGGCCTGCCCAGGCCGGACATCATCGTCGGCGACGCCTCCGGCGACGTCACCCGCAAGATCTTCGACATCTGGGGCCAGGAGCCCGGGGTCACCTTCTACCCGCTGGAGAGCGCCGCCGAGAACGAGGTCCCGGTCAACTGGTGGGAGCTCATGCCGCACAGGTGGGAGCAGGCCGTCGGCACGGCGAGGCTGGACCTGCTCACCGCGGAGCTGGAGAACCTCGTCAGGTTCCTGGAGACCACCACCGGCAGGCGGTTCCGCGAGTCCCGCCTCCGCGAGGTGATGGCGCTGGTCAACGAGCAGGAGGAGTGGAACAGGAAGACGCGCGACCTCATCGCCCGCGCCCGCCCCGCACCGCTCAGCGTCGTCGACAGCATCCCTAGCGTCATGCTCCCGCAGTGGCACCGCGGCACCGAGTGGGCCAGGGACATCGCCAGGCGCTTCTACGAGGAGGTGCGCGACCGGGTGGACGCCGGCCATGGCGTGTGCGAGGGCGAGCGGGCCCGGCTGATGTGGATCGGCCGCGGCCTCTGGTACGACATGGGCTTCTACCAGCGCTTCCAGGAGAAGTACGGCGCGGTCTTCGTCTGGTCGATGTACCTCGCCATCGCCGCCGACGGCTACGCGCGTTACGGCGACGACCCCATGCGGGCGCTGGCGGCGCGCTTCGCCGCCTTCACCGACCAGCTCTACACCCCGCCGTGGTCCAGCGAGTGGTACGTGAAGGAGGCCCGCCTGCACGGCATCGACGGCGTGGTCCACCTGGTCTCCGACGACCCTCGGGGCAGCTACTTCACCGCCGCCGCGCTGGAGGCGGCCGGGATCCCGGTGATCGAGATCCACGCCGACAACGTCGACACGCGCACCTTCGACGACGAGGTGGCCGAGCGCGTCGGCCGGTGGCTGGAGGACGTCGTCCTGGCCTGATTTTCAGCTTTCCGAAACCGCGATCGCCGCGTGCGCCAGGTGCGCACAAATGCTGAACAGTTTTTTGACGATCGTCAAGAATGTGACTTATATTCGCATCATCGCCGTACAACTCAGGGGGAGCCCCATGGATCTATCCGGCAAGGTCGCCGTTGTCACAGGCGCGGGCCGCGGGCTCGGCCGCGCGTACGCCGAGGCGCTGGCCGCGGCCGGGGCGGCGGTCGTCGTCAACGACGTGGACGGCGAAGCGGCCGCGGCGGTCGTCGACGCCATCACCGCCGGCGGCGGCAGGGCGCGCGGCGTCGCCGCCCCGGTCGGATCCGCCGAGGTGGCCGACCGGCTGGTCGCCACCGCGGTCGAGGAGTTCGGCCGGCTGGACGTGATGGTCACCAACGCGGGCATCCTGCGCGACCGCGTCCTGTGGAAGATGTCGGACGACGACTTCGACGCCGTGATCGACGTGCACCTGCGCGGGACGTTCACCTGCGCGCGGGCCGCGGCGGTGCGGATGCGCGAGCAGGGGACCGGCGGCCGGCTGGTCCTGGTCTCCTCGCCGGCGGGCCAGCGCGGGAACTTCGGCCAGACCAACTACGCGGCGGCCAAGGCCGGCATCGTGGCGATGGCCAGGACCTGGGCGATGGAGCTCGCCAGGGCGGACATCACGGTCAACGCCGTCGTCCCGGTGGCGGCCACGGAGATGACCAGGACCATTCCCGCGTTCGCGCCGATCATCGAGGAGGCGGAGCGCACCGCGAGCCCGTTCCCCGACTGGCTGCGCAAGGACGAGGGGCTGGGCACGGTCGAGGACGTGGCGGGCCTGGTCGTGTTCCTCGCCTCGGACGCCTCCGCCGGCGTGACCGGCCAGGCGATCGGCATCGGCGGCGACCGCCTCGCGCTGTGGTCGCACCCGGCGGAGAAGGCCGTCGCGTTCGCCGACGGAGGCTGGTCGGCCGAGGCCATCGCCGCCTCCTGGCGGTCGGGCGTCGGCGCCGAGCCCGAGACGTACGGGATCCCCGCCCCCAAGGTCCCCGCCCCGGAGGCGCAAGGGGGCCCGGCATGACCGCCATGAACGTCGCCGAGCTGGTCGCGATCGACGTGCACACCCACGCGGAGATCTCCAAGGACGGGCACGGCTCGCTGAGCCCTGAGCTGTTCGGGCCCTCGGAGGACTACTTCAAGGCCCACGGGCACCGGCAGCCGACCATCGCCGAGATGGCCGCGTACTACCGCGAGCGGAAGATGGCCGCGGTGGTGTTCACCGTGGACGCCGAGCACGCCACCGGGCACCCGCGCATCTCGAACGAGGAGGTCGCGGAGAGCTGCGCCGAGCACGCCGACACGCTGATCCCGTTCGCCAGCGTCGACCCCTGGAAGGGCAGGGCGGGCGCGCGCGAGGCGCGGCGGCTGGTCGCGGAGCACGGCGTGCGCGGGTTCAAGTTCCACCCGAGCATCCAGGGCATCGCCCCCAACGACCCGGTGGCCTACCCGCTGTACGAGGCGATCGAGGAGCTGGGCGTCCCCGCGCTGTTCCACACCGGGCAGACCGGCATCGGGGCCGGCGTCCCCGGCGGGGGCGGCATCCGGCTCAAGTACGGCAACCCGATGCTGGTGGACGACGTGGCCGTGGACTTCCCCGAGCTGCGGATCATCCTCGCCCACCCGTCGTTCCCCTGGCAGGACGAGGCGCTGGCCGTCGCCACGCACAAGCCGTACGTCTACATCGACCTGTCGGGGTGGTCGCCGAAGTACTTCCCCCCGCAGCTCGTGCGGTACGCCAACACGCTGCTGAAGGACAAGGTGCTCTTCGGCTCCGACTACCCCGTGATCACCCCGGACCGCTGGCTGGCCGACTTCGGCAAGCTGGAGATCAAGCCCGAGGTCCGCCCGAAGATTCTGAAGGACAACGCCGTACGCCTGCTCGGCCTCGGCGACCAGGAGAGGACGACAGGCGTATGACCACCACGGCGAACGGGCTCGACGAGATCAGGGCGCTGGCCGGCAGGGATCTCGGCCACAGCGGCTGGCTGGAGATCACCCAGGACCGGGTGAACACCTTCGCCGACGCCACCGACGACCACCAGTGGATCCACGTCGACCCCGACCGGGCCAAGGACGGGCCGTTCGGCGGCACCATCGCCCACGGGTACCTGACCCTGGCCCTGGTCATCCCGCTGTTCAACGAACTGCTCGACATCCAGGGCGTGAAGATGAGCGTCAACTACGGCCTGGAGAAGGTCCGCTTCCCCAGCCCGGTGAAGGTGGGCGCCAAGATCCGCATGACCGCCACCGTCGGCGCGGTCGAGGACGTCCCCGGCGACGGCGTGCAGATGCAGCTCGACTGCACCGTCGAGATCGAAGGCGCGAGCAAGCCGGCCTGCGTCGCCCGCGCCATCTACCGGCACTACGCCTGACCCGCGACCGGGCCCGGCTCACAGAAGGTCGAACACCCATGCGCAACGCCGGACTGGGAGGGTGGCCCGCCCGCCGGGCCCAGATGTCGCCGGACCGGACCGCGTTCATCTTCGCGGACCGGTCCGTCACCTACGCCGAGATCCACGAGCGGACGACGCGGCTGGCGTCGCGGCTGCGCGCCGCGGGCGTGCGGGCCGGCGACCGGGTCGCCTACCTCGGCCGCAACCACGTCGCCTTCGCCGAGACGATGTTCGCCGCGCACCTGCTCGGGGCGATCTTCGTGCCGCTGAACTTCCGCCTGGCCGCCCCCGAGATCGGGTACATGCTGGACCACTCGGGCGCCGAGGTCCTGATCTACGCGCCCGAGTGCGCCGAGGTGGTCCGGGCCCTGCCGGACGCCACGGCTCCCCTGCGGGTGGCCCTCGGCGAACCGGGGCCGGGGGAACCGCATTACGACACCTGGCTCGCAGAGGGGGAGACCACCCCGATCGACACGCCCGTGCGGCTGGAGGACACCGCGCTCATCCTCTACACCTCGGGGACGACCGGGCGGCCCAAGGGCGCGACGCTCACCCACGGCAACCTCGTGTGGAACTGTTTCAACCTCCTGCCCGGCGTCGACGTCACCAGCGACGAGGTGACGCTGATCAGCGCGCCGCTCTTCCACGTCGCCGCCCTGAACCAGACCCTGCTGCCGACCTTCCTCAAGGGCGGCCGCTCGGTGATCATGCCGTCGTGGGACGTGGACGAGTGCTACGACCTCATGGAGAAGCACGGTGTCACCTGGATGTTCGGGGTCACCACCATGTTCGCCGCGTTCGCCAGGTCGCCCAGGTGGGCCCGCGCGGACCTGTCGTCGCTGCGCCTCCTCATGGCCGGGGGCGCGGCGGTCCCCGCCGCGCTGATCCGCACCTACCAGGAACGGGGCCTGGTGTTCTGCCAGGGGTACGGGCTCACCGAGACCGCTCCCGGCGCCACCTTCCTGGAGGCCGGCGAGAGCGTGCGCAAGGTGGGCTCTGCGGGGGTGCCGGTGTTCTTCGCCAACGTGCGGGTCGTCCGGCCCGACGGCACGGACGCGGCGGCGGGCGAACCGGGCGAGGTGCTCATCCAGGGGCCGAACGTGACCCCCGGCTACTGGCGCGACCCGGACGCGACCGCGGCCGCGTTCTCCGAGGACGGCTGGTTCCGCTCCGGCGACGTCGCCGTCCTGGACGAGGACGGCCACCTGTACATCGTGGACCGGGTCAAGGACATGTACATCTCGGGCGGGGAGAACGTCTACCCGGCCGAGGTCGAGGCCGTGCTCTTCGAGCATCCGGCCATCGCCGAGGTCGCCGTGATCGGCGTGCCCGACGCCGAGTGGGGCGAGGTGGGCCGCGCGTTCGCGGTGCTGCGCCCCGGCGCGAGCGTCACCGCCGGCGAGCTGCGCGACTGGCTCCGCCCGCGCCTGGCCAAGTACAAGATCCCCTTCTATTTCGACATCACGGACGGCCTGCCGAAGACGGGCTCTGGAAAGATCCAGAAACCCCGGCTGCGGGGCCTCCCGCTGCCGGACGCCGGCGCCTCGGCCGCTTCCCCATGACCGGCCGGTACGGCCCCTCCGGCGCGGGAGGGGCCGCACCCGTCATTCACCGGGGGGCCTTCGGGGAGGTCGCCGGTCAGACCACGGTGCAGGGGACGCCGTTGAGGGTGAAGGCGGTCGGTTCGGCGGTGTTGCCGGTGTGGGTGGCCTGGAAGCCGATGTCGGCGGTGGCCCCGGGGGCGAGCGTGCCGTTGAAGGCGGCGTTGCGGGCGCTCACCTGGCCGCTGGAGGGCGAGTAGGTGGCGTTCCAGCCCGAGGTGATCGACTGGCCGGAGGGCAGGGTGAAGACCAGCGTCCAGCCGTTGATCGTCGAGTTCGTGGTGTTGGTGATGCTGATGGCCGCGGTGAAGCCGTTGTTCCAGGCGTTCATCGTGTAGGAGACCCGGGGGCCCGTCCCGCCGGTCGGCGTCGGCGTGGGCGTCGGGGTCGGGGTGGGGGTGGGAGTGGGCGTCGGGGTGGGCGAGGGCGAGGGGCCCGTGCCCACGCTCGCCACGAAGGTCGTCACGCTTCGGGCGGGGAGTGTGACGTTGAGGGAGCCGTTCGACACGCTGGTGGCCCCCTGGGGCGCGACGTTCCTGCTCGCGTCGGTCACCCAGGACGATGCGGTGGTCACGGCGCTGTTCGCCACGGTGAACTGCTGGCTCACCGCGGAGGTGTTCTTGTTGACGGCGACGATGACGATCTGCGAGTCGCCGCCCTTGTACGCGGAGACGTAGACGTTCGACGCCGGGTTCGCCGTCGCGTCGATCCGCACGTATCCGGGGCGGACGAACCTGGCGAAGTGCGCCATCATCGCGCCGCGCTTGCTGATCTGGCCGTCTTCGCGCATGGGGCCGTAGCTGCGCCGGATGTACCACCAGATGTACGCCTGGAACTCGGCGTCCACCATGGCGTGGTGGATGTGCTCACCCACGTCGAGCGCCTGGGGCCACGAGTCCGCCGAGTCGGTGCTGTTGGGGTAGTAGACCTCGGTCATCCAGAGCTCTTTGCCCGCGCCCTTCTGCTTGAACAGGGGGTAGGGGAAGTTCGAGTACGACGTGCCGTAGAGGTGGGCGCCGATGATGTCGGTGTTGGCGAGCGCCGCCGAGTCGTTGAGGATCGGGTCCGACATGCTCTTCACATACTGGAAGGACTCTGGCGCGATGACCCTGGTGCTGATCGAGCCGGCGTTCTCCCGCAGGAACCGCACCATCTCCGTGGAGGTCCACCATGTCCACTCGGACGCGTAGTCGGGCTCGTTCTGCACCGAGATGCCGTACAGGTTGACCCCGTTGTTCCGCATGTAGGCGGTGAAGTCGTTCAGGTACTGGGCATAGGCGCCGTACGAGCTGTACCGGAGGCGCCTCGCGTTGGTCTGGCCGCCGCGGGTGAAGGTCTCGATCATGCTGCTGGGGGGGTTCCACGGCGAGGCGATGACGCTCGCGCCGAGCTCGACCGCGCGCTTCGCCGTCGCCAGGTCACGGCCCCAGTCCCCCTGGGTCTCGTAGACGGGGATCCGCAGCACGGAGAACCCCAGCCGGCCCTCGCCGGTGCCGAACGCCGTCTCCCGCTGGGCGGCCGTCAGGTCGCCGATCCAGCCCGCGTGGGCCATGCCGCCGAAGCCCCGGATCGTCTGCCGCGGCGCCGACGGGTTGATGACCGCCGTCGCGGCCGCGGCCTCCGTGGCCCCGGCGACCGTCGTCGCGGCCGCGACGACCGACAGAGTCCCCATCGTCGTCAGGACGGCTCTCCGGCTCGGCATCCTGTGCTCGCCGCTCACCGGCTCGTTCCTGTCTTCCGTCATGTCTTCTCCTCTTGGCGGTCGGCCCTTGATCCGCGCCTTCTCGGTCCCGTCGGCCGGTCGGCGCCGATCGCCGGCGTCGCCACTCGGATGGACCTTGATCGTGTCGTCGCCGACACGTTCGGCTTTGATCGACCCTTGCGGTTGTTAGCGCTAACATCACCTCTCGCGGACCCGCACGCTAATGCGACGGAGATGCGGACCGCCCAGGTGGCCGCGCGAAGGGGTGACGCTCCAGCGGAGTGTGGTTCCGCCGTCGGCGGGGGGTCAAGCACGAGACGGGCCCGCGAACCGGCGAACTGTACGAATGCCGCGCCGCACGCTGAAAATTTCAGCTCGGGAACCCGCGGCGGCCGGGCCGCCCACGGCGCTGACCATGCCTGAGCGGCGCGGACGACGGTCCGGGCACGCGGGCACGACCCCCGCCCCGTCCCTGAGGACGCCGCCCTCCCGGAAACCGCCGTCCGTCCTCGCCTTCATCTGAGGCGCACGGGGCTATAGAGTCTGCACGAATTCTCCCTGATTGCCGGGGCCGAAGGAGGGGGATGGCCGCCACACCGCTGTCCCTTCCGCAACCGCCCCCGCGGGCGCCCGAGTTCGGGCGGGACGCGCTCATCGCGTGCGAGAGCCTCGTGCGCATCTACCAGTCCGGGTCGATCGAGGTGCAGGCGCTGCAGGGGCTCGACCTGGTGGTGGACGCCGGCGAGATGGTCGCCGTCGTCGGGGCGTCCGGTTCCGGCAAGTCGACGCTGCTGTCCATCCTCGCCGGCATCGACGCCCCCACCGCCGGCCGGGCGCGCGTCGACCGGTGGGACCTGCTGTCGATGTCCCGCGCCGACCGCGTGCGCTACCGGCGGCACACCGTCGGGTTCGTCCGGCAGCAGACGGCGGCCAACCTCGTGCCCTACCTGACCGCGCGGCAGATGGTCGACCTGCCGATGACGGCGGCCCGCACGCCGGCCCGCGCCCGCCGCGCGCGCGCCACCGAGCTGCTGGACGCCCTCGGCGTCGCCGACTGCGCCGACCGGCGTCCCGCGCAGCTGTCCGGCGGGCAGCAGATGCGCGTCGCCATCGCCGTGGCCCTCGCCAACGAACCCCGCGTCCTGCTGGCGGACGAGCCGACCGGCGAACTGGACACCGCCGCCTCCGCCCAGGTCTTCGAGACGTTACGGGACGTCAACCTGCGGCTCGGGGTCACCGTCGTCATCGTGACCCACGACCCGGAGGTCAGCGGCCAGGTCGAGCGCACCGTGTCGATCCGCGACGGGCGCACCAGCAGCGAGGTGCTGCGCCGCACCACCGCCGACGCCGACGGTGGCGCCCAGGTCGTCGCCGAGGAGTACGCCGTGATGGACCGCGCCGGGCGGATCCAGGTCCCGCGCGACTACCGCGAGGCGCTGGCGCTGACCCGGCGCGTCCGCCTGGCACTGGAGTCCGACCACGTCGCGATCCGCCCCGACCAGGGAGAGCGCTTATGAGCGCGGGACCGGACGGCGCGCCGCTGCTGTCGGTGCGGGGCGTCCACCGCACCTTCGGCGCCGGCCCGGCGGCCGTCCACGCCCTGCGCGAGGTGTCGTTCGACCTGGCCGCCGGCACCATGACCGCCCTCGTCGGCCGGTCGGGCTCCGGCAAGACCACCCTGCTCAACGTCATCGGCGGTCTGGACCGCCCCGACGCCGGCACCGTCCGGCTCGACGGCGACGACATCACCGCCCTCGACGAGGACGGCCTGTCACGCCTGCGGCGCGAGAAGGTCGCCTACGTGTTCCAGACGTTCGGGCTGATCCCGGTGCTGTCGGCCGCCGAGAACGTCGGGGCCCCGCTGCGGCTGGCCCGCGTCCCGCAGCCGGAACGCGAGCGCCGCGTCGAGCTGTTGCTGGAGCTGGTGGGCCTGGCCGGCCACGCCCGGCAGCGTCCGGGCGAGCTGTCGGGAGGCCAGCAGCAGCGGGTGGCGATCGCGAGGGCCCTCGCCGCCTCGCCCCGGCTGCTGATCGCCGACGAGCCGACCGGGCAGCTCGACGCCGAGACCGGTCTGTCGGTGATGGCGCTGCTGCGCGGAGTGGTGGAGTCCGAGGGCGTCACGGTGCTGGTGTCCACGCACGACCCTGTGATGATCGCGCTGGCGGACCGGGTCATCCGGATCTCCGACGGCCGGCTGCACGAACAGGGAGCCGCGTGACCCACCCGCCCCGCCCCGCCGTCTGGAGCGGTCTGTGCTGAGGTTGCTCGGGCGGCGTGCTCGTGTGCAGTGGCCGTTGCTGGCCGCGCTTCTCGCCGTCGTCGTGGCCGGGCCCACTCTGCTCGGCGTCTGCGCTCTTCTGGTCACCCGTACCGCCGAGCGGGCGCTGGAGGTCGCCGCGTCGCGCGCCGACCCCGGCGACGTCGACGTCACCGCCTACACCGTCACCATCCGCGGCGCCGACGCGCGTTCCGTCGTCGACGACACCCGCGACGTGCTCACCTCGGCGCTCGCCCCGTTCGCCGCGACGACGGCCGCGCGCGCGTCGTCGACGATGCGGTCGCTGCCCGGAGCGCGCCCCGGCGGGAACGGCGTTCCGGCGAGCGCCTATCTGTCCGCCGTGGAGAACCTGCCGGCCCGCGCCCGGCTGACCGCCGGCCGCTGGCCGCGCGCCGCGTCCGGCGCCGCCCGGCCCGCCGCGCCGCTGGAGGCCCTCGTCCTGGAGCCCACCGCGCGGCTGCTCGGCCTCACTCCCGGCAGCCGCGTCCGCCTCGGCGCTGAGCTGTCCGTCGACGCGCGCCCACCGGTCGAGCTGACCGTCGTCGGCGTCGCGCGCCCGCGGCCGGGCACCGGCTGGGACCGCGACCCGCTCGCCGGCGCCGGCTACGACCTCGACTACAACGACGGCCGCTCCCACGCCTACGGGCCGTTCATCGTCGACCTCGCCGACCTGATCGCCAGTGGCTCCAACCTCACACAGCTGGAGATCACCGCCCATCCGGACCTGTCCGCCCCCGCCCTCCGTGACCTCGACACCGTCACCGGGGCCGTCATCGGCGCCGACCACCGGCTGGAAATCAGCCTCGGCGACCGGGTACAGCTCCAACGCGTCGCCTCACGGCTGCCGGCGACCCTGCTGTCCGCCCGCGACCAGCAGCGGGTCACCACGGCGGGCGTGCTCACCGTCGCCGTCCTCGGCATCGTCCTCACCGCGACCGCCCTCGCCCTCGCGGCCCGGCTCACGGCCGGTGTGCGGGCGGACGAGACCGCGCTGCTGTCCGCTCTCGGCCTCGGCCGCGGCCGGCTCGCGGTCACCGCGGCCGTCGAGGCCGGCGCGCTCGCCGCGCTCGCCACCGCGCTCGCGATCCCCGCGTCCTCTCTCCTGCACGCCGGCCTCACGCGCCTGCCGCCGACGGCGCGGGCCGGGCTGGCCGGCCCGCCGGTCGTGACCGGCGCCCAGGTGCTCGCCGTCGCCGGCGGCGCGCTGGCGCTCGCGGCGGTGCTCGTCGTGCTGCAGGCACGGCCCGCCTCGGTGGCCGGCGAGCGCCTCGGCCGGCGCGAGCTGCTGGCCCGCTCCGGCGCCGACCTGCTGCTCGTGGCGTTCGCCGTCGCCGGCTGGTGGCAGCTGGACGCTCAGCCCGGCGGGGCCGGGTCGCGCGCCGACGTCGTCCGCGTGCTCGCTCCCGCGCTGTTGCTCACCGCCGGCGCCGCGCTGGCGCTGCGCTTGGTGCCGCCCGCGCTGCGCGGCGCCGACCGGCTGGCGCGCCGCGCCCGCGGGCTGGTGCTTCCGCTCACCGCGTTCGAAGCCGCCCGCCGGCCGCAGGCGGTCGCCGCGGGCCTGCTGATCGGGCTGGCGTGCGCGGCCGGCATGTTCGGCGTCGCCTTCGACGCCACCTGGCAGCGTTCGCAGCACGACCAGGCCGACCTGTCCGTCGGCACCGACCTCGCCCTCAGTCTCACCGCTCCGCCGGCCGCCGGGCAGGGCGCGGCCGTCGCCGCGGCCACCGGGGGAACGGTGCGCCCGGCCACCGACCGCGGCGTCGCCGTCGGGCAGTGGCTCGGCAGCGCGGGGGACGCGACGCGGCTGGTCGCCGTCGACACCACTCGCGCCGAGACCCTGCTGCGCGGCCAGGTCGGCGACGGCCGCTCCTGGCGGGACGTGGGGGCCTCTCTCGCACCGCCGGCCCGGGTCGTCGGCGTCGCCGTCCCGGCCGGCGCGGCGCTCACCCTGACCGGGACGGCGTCCGGCGCCATCCCGATCAGCGTGACCCCGAAGCTGCTGGTGCAGGACGACGTGACGGGCCTGCGCACGTCCTGTGTCGGCGCGGCCGTCCCGCTCGACGGCAGGGCGCACCCGCTGCCGCCGTGCGCGACGGCCGCGGGGCTCCGCCTGGTCGCGGTCTCCCTCCCGTTCACGGCCGACGCCGTACCGGCGCCGGCCGACCGCGACGCCGGCTCCGCTGACTCCCCCGACGCTACCGACGCCTCCGGCTCCCCCGACGCCTCCGACGCCGCTTCGGCGAACCCCGCGGACAGCCGCGTCGCCGTCACCATCACGGTGCCGGGCTCACCGGCCCCGGCCGGCGAACCGCCCGGGTCGGGCTGGACCGCCACCTCCGCCGCACCCGCCCCCGGGCTGCTCGCCCGGCCGGCCGTCGCCCTGACCCGGACCGCCGAGGGCGCCGGGCTGCGGATGACGACGACCGTCAAGCTCGTCGGACCGCAGGACGCCGCGCGGAACCTGATCGCCACCGCCTTCCCCGACCCGGTGACGGTGCCCGTCGCCGTCTCGGGCCGCTTCGCCGACGAGGTCGGCGCCCGGCCCGGCTCGCTGCTCAGCCTCACCCTCGGCACCACGGACGTCCCGATCAGCGTCACCGAGGTGCTGCCCACCGTCCCGTCCGCGCCCGGCGACGCCGCGCTCCTGACCGACCTGGACATGCTGTCCCGCGCCCTCGCCGTCAGCGGCGACCTGACCTCGCCCGTCGACGCCTGGTGGGTCGGCCACCCTGCCCAGGGCGCCGTGACGCGGGTCGCCGCCCTCGACCTCGGCACCACGACCAGCCGGGAGACCGAGATCACCCGCCTCACCGGGGGCCCGCTGCGCGCGGGGCTGCCCGCCGCGCTCCGCCTGCTCGTGCCCGCCGCGGTGCTGCTGCTGTTCGTCGGCGTCGTCCTGCACGTGACCTGCGACCTGCACCTGCGTGCCCTGGAGGTGGCGCGGCTGCGGGGCATCGGGATGACCCGGCGCGAGATCCGCACCGTGCTGCTCGGTCAGCACGTCGGTGTCCTGCTGCCGCTTCTCGCGGCGGGCGCGGCCATCGGCGCGCTCGCCACCCGCCTCGTCGCGCCTCTGCTCATCCGCTCCGACACCGGTGCCGCGCCCGTCCCTGCGGCCCTGCCCGTCTGGCCGTGGGCCGCGGAAGCCGTCCTGTTCGCCCTGCTGGCGGCCGGGTGCGCGCTCGCGGTGACCGCCGTGGTCGCCGTCCAGACCCGCCGCGCCGACGCCGCCCACCTGCGGGTGGCGTCGTGACGGGACGCCCCGGCCGCCGGTGGGCGCTCGCCTCGCGGTGGCGGCCCGCCCCGCACTGGCCGAGCGTCCGCGGGCGCGCCGCCGCCGACACCGGGCCCCTGCTGCTGGCCGCCGCCGTCGTCGCGGTGGTCACCCTGCTCGCCGGCGCGATGCCGCCGATGCTGCGCGCCACCGCCGACCTCGCCGTCCAGGACGCGGTCGCACGTACCGGCGGCGACGACGTCGTGGTCCAGGCCGGCTGGGAGCCCGACGGCGGACCCAGAGGGGGGCGTCTACGCCTTCCCCGCCTCGCGGAGGACGTCGACGACTTCCGCGACCGGGCCCTGCAGGCCCTCGACCCCGGCATGCGCGCCGCGCTGCGCGCGCCCGTCGCCACCGTCACCAGCGACCCCCTCAAGGTCATGGACGGTAGCGTGCTGCGCACCTTGCAGCTCCTCTACTTCGCGAGCGGCGAAGGCGGCGGCCCGCGCGTGACCTGGCTCACCGGCGGCCCGCCCCGCGCCCCCGCGAACACGGTGGGCGGCCGGATCGAGATCCCGTTCGGGACGGCGCCATGGCCGGTGCAGGCCGGCCTGTCCGAGGCGAACGCCGCCGCGATGAACGTGCGTCCCGGCGCCCGGATCCCGCTCGCGGACAGCGAGGGCAACAGCAAGATCGTCCAGGTCAGCGGCATCTTCCGTCCGGTGGACGGCGGCGACCCCCTCTGGCGGTCCCATCCCTGGCTGCTGCGTCCCGTCGCCGGCGCGGACGGCGCCGGCTCCACGCGGCTCGCCGGACTGCTGTCGGCGGAGTCGCTGCCCGACGCCCGCCTCGCCCTCGACGATGAACAGTTGCGGCGCACCGTCCGGTTCAGCGCCGACCCGGCGAAGCTCACCTCGGACTCGGCCCAGGCGGTGGCCAAGGCAGCGGTCGCGCTGAAGGCGGGCTCCGGCTCCTCCGGCGCGCGCAACAGCACCCTGAAGTGGGAGACGCGGCTCGACGCCGTGCTGCGGGACGTCCAGACCCAGGTGGGCGCCGCGTCCGCCCAGGCGTCCGTCATGCTCGCCGGCGTGCTGACCGTCGCCATCCTGGTTCTGCTGCTCGCCGCCGACCTGCTGGTCCGCCGCCGCGCCCCCGCGCTGGCCGCCGCCCGGCGGCGCGGCGCGGCCCTGCCCGACCTCACGACCGAACTGCTGCTGGAGTCCGCCGTGGTCGCGCTGTCGGCCGCCGCGGCCGGGCTCGCGACGGCCCAGGTGGTGGCCTCGGGCGCCTCGCTGGGGTGGACGGTCCCCGTGGTCCTGGCCGCCGTCGCCGCCGGCCCGGCGTTCGGCACGCTCGCCGCGGCGCGCGCCACCCGCGACCGGCGGGTCCCCGCCAACCGGTCCGCGCGCCGCTGGGCCGGCCAGACCGACCGGCTGCGCCGCGCGACCGTCGAGACCGCGGTGCTGGTCGCCGCGGTCATCGCCCTCGTCGCGTTGCACCAGCGCGGAATCCTCCCCGCCGCCGGCGACGCGACCCGTCCGGCGGGCGGACTGGACGGCGGCGGGGCGCTGCCCGCGAGCGCGCCCGCGCTGGGTGTCATCGCCGGGGCGCTCATCGTGCTGCGGCTGCTGCCGGCCGGGACGCGCCTGGTGCTGCGGCGCGCGCTCGGCTCCCGCCGCCCGCTGGCGGTGTTCGGCGCCGCGCGCGCGGTCGCGACGTCCGCGCGGGCGCTGCCGCTGCTGGTGCTGGTGACCTCCACCGCGCTGGCGTCGTTCGCGCTCGTGGTCGACGCCACCGCCCGCCAGGGCCTGGAGGACGGCGCGTGGCGCACCGTCGGCGCCGACGCCCGCGTGGACGTCGCGCCCGCCGCCGCGTCCGCCACCCCCGAGCTCGCCCGGCGGATCACCGGCGCACCGGGGGTGCGGCAGGTCGTCACCGCGCAGGTCAGCGACGCGACGCGGGTCGTCGCCGACACCCAGATCGTCCCCTCGCGCCTGGTGATAGTGGACGCCTCGGCGTTCCGGCGGCTGCTCGCCTCCACCCCGCTGCCGGACGTGCCCGCGCTCGCCCGCCTCGGGGCGGCCGGCCGGGGCGAGGTCCCCGCGCTGGTGCGCTCCGCCGGCGGCGCCCTGCGGCCGGGCATGCGGCTGGAGCTGCATCGCGACGGCGCCCCGTCCATCCGGATCACCGCCGTCGGCACGGCGCCTCCCGTCGGCGACGCCGCCGACATCGTCCTGATGGACGCCGCCACGCTCGCCGCCGCCGGCATGGCCGCCGTCCCGAACACGGTGTGGGTGGCCGGCCCCGGGGCGGCACGGGCGGTGGCCGCGAGCCCGGTCGCGGCGGACGTCGTGGTGCGCGCGGACGTCCTTCGCGCGCGCGGCGGAGCGCCGCTGGCCTCGGGGCTGCTGCGGCTGGCGTGGGCCTCGGCCGCGATGCTGCTGGTGCTCGGGCTGCTGGGCCTCGCTCTCGGCGCGGCCGCGAGCGCGCCGGACCGGTGGCAGACCCTGACCCGGCTGCGCACCCTCGGCCTGCGACCCCGGGACGCCCGCTGGGTCGCCGCGGGAGAGCTGCTGCCGTCCGCGCTGGTGGCGGCCGTGTGCGGCCCGCTGCTCGGGGTGCTGCTCGCGCGCCTGACGTTCGGGCCGCTCGCGTTGCGGCTGCTCACGGGGCAGGACGCCGATCCGGCCCCGGTGTCGCCGTGGTGGATGCTCGCCCTGGTGGCCGTCGCGCTGCCGGCGGCGGTCGCCGTGGTGGTACCCGCCGAGTCGGCGCTGCGCCGCCGCCGGCGGCTGGGCGAGGTCCTGCGGGCGGGCGGCGGATAGCGGGGCCCGGTTCACCCGCACCGCTTGCCGCGCCGGCCCGGCGGCCGGGATCCGCCGAACATGTCCGCACATATCTTCGGCAATAGGTTGAAAGTTTCAACTTATTCGCCGCGCCGCACGACGCTCGTACCTCGATAAAAGCAGATGAACCGGGCGGGATGACGAGGGCGACCCGACCGGCGCTTGACGGGACCTGGGCGCGTCGCATTTGCTCCTCTTCATCGGACACCGCCCACAGAAGAAGGTTCGACTCCGGCAGAAGAAATGTTAGCGCTAACAGCAAATGTGACACCGGCGTCGTGCGCCGATATGGCAGGCCTGCCATCAGGCACGACGAGCAGCCGGATCGCATTCCGCCCATGCCTTCCCGCCGAGGGCATGGGCGTCGAATGGCGCGCACGCCCGCGGGCGGGAGCGCATATGTGCGAGCACGCGCGGCATCGAGAATGACGGCGCGGAGACACGCCGGCCCCATCTCTGGTTATCCGCCCGGATGGACCGAATACCACGCGTTAGCGCTAACAACGGCTTCTCGCGGAATCACGTCTGGAGTGCTCAATGAAGATTCCTCGCCTGCGGCTCTGGCTGGCCGCCGGAGTCGCCACCGCGGTCGCCGCGATCGGCGCGGTCGCGGCCCCCAACGCCCAGGCCGCCACCGGATGCCGCGTCGACTACAAGGTGACCAACCAGTGGCAGGGCGGTTTCGGAGCGAACGTGGACATCACCAACCTCGGTGATGCGATCAACGGGTGGCGGCTGACCTGGTCCTTCGGCGCCGGGCAGACCATCAGCCAGTTGTGGAACGGCTCGGTGACGCAGTCGGGCGCCCAGGTCACCGTCACCAACGCGAGCTACAACGGGACGCTGGGCACCGGCGCCACCACCAACTTCGGCTTCAACGGCACCTGGAACGGCAGCAACCCGGTGCCGGGGTCCTTCGCCCTCAACGGCGTGACCTGCACCGGAGTGACCGGTTCGCCCACCCCGTCCCCGACGCCCACCCCCACCCCCACCCCGACGCCGACGCCGACGCCGACGCCGACCCCGACGCCGACACCGCAGCCGCAGGATCTGCCGTGTGACATCTACGGCGCGGGCGGCACCCCGTGCGTCGCGGCGCACAGTACCGTGCGAGCGCTCTACCGCACGTACAACGGCAACCTCTACCAGGTCAGGCGCTCGTCGGACAACAGCACCAGGAACATCGGCGTCGTGACGGCGGGAGGCGTGGCCAACGCCTCGGCCCATGACTCGTTCTGCGCCGGCACCTCCTGCGTCACCACCATCGTCTACGACCAGTCCGGGCGGGGTAACAACCTGACCTACCAGGGATCCGGCGGCATCGGCGGCGCCGCGAGCCCCGCCAACGCCAGCACGGAGTCGCTGACGGTCGGCGGCGGCAAGGTCTACTCGCTCTACATCAACCCGGGCAACAGCTACTGGCGCGACGGCCACCTGACCGGCATCCCCACCGGCAGCGCGCCGGAAGGCATGTACATGGTCACCAGCGGCACGCACGTCAACAGCGGATGCTGCTTCGACTACGGCAACAGCGAGACGACCAGAAGAGCCGACGGCGCCGGGGCCATGGACGCGATCTACTTCGGCACCAGCTGCTGGTTCGGCGGCTGCTCGGGATCGGGCCCCTGGGTGCAGGCCGACCTCGAATACGGGCTCTACCCCGGAGGCAGCCAGTCCTGGAACCCCAACCAGAGGGCGTTCACCAGCAGGTACGTCACGGCGATGCTCAAGAACAACGGGACGTCGCGGTTCGCCATCAAGGGCGCCAACGCCCAGTCGGGCGGCCTGACCACCCTCTGGGACGGCTCCCTCCCCCGGGGCTACAGCCCCATGCGCAAGCAGGGGGCCATCATCCTCGGCAGCGGCGGTGACTGCTGCATCGACAACAGGAACCAGAGCCAGGGGACGTTCTACGAGGGGGCCATGGTCTCGGGCTACCCGTCCGACGCCACAGAGAACGCCATCCAGGCCAACATCATCGCCGCCGGATACCGCTGAGAGAGCCGGTGCGGCCCGCCGCCGGCGTGCGTGACGGCGGCGGGCCGCGCCTCCCACTCACCGCGAGCGCCACGTCGGCGGCCCGCGGGACGAAGACCGACGAAGACCCCGGCGCCCGACCTGGTCGTCCGGGGCGGCACGGCCCGGCTCGCCGCCGGAGAGGCCGGGCGTAAGGCGAGCGTGTTCTCCGCCCACGGGCGAGACCGACAAAGGAGCGCGACGATGTTCACACGACGGCGATGGCACGCGATGCTCACCGGGGCGGCCGCCGCTCTCCTGCTGGTGGCGGGGTTCACGGCGACGCGCGCCTCGGCCGCCGCCGGCTGCCGGGTCTCCTACACCGTGGAGTCTCAGTGGGGCGGCGGGTTCAGCGCGGCCGTCGCCATCACCAACGTGGGCGACGCGATCAACGGCTGGCAGCTGCAGTGGTCGTTCACCGCCGGGCAGACCGTGACGCAGGGCTGGAACGCGGTCTACACCCAGAGCGGGAGCACGGTCACGGCCGTCAACGAGTCCTACAACGGCGCCCTGGCGACCGGCGCCGGCACCACGATCGGCTTCAACGGCAGCTGGACCGGCGCCAACCCGATCCCCTCCTCGTTCACCCTCAACGGGGTCACCTGCACCGGCTCGGTCACCGGCTCCCCGTCACCCAGCCCGTCACCCAGCCCGTCGCCCAGCGCCACGCCCACCCCGTCCCCCAGTCCCACGCCCAGCCCGTCGCCCTCGACTACCCCGCCGCCGGCCACCGGCCTGGTGGGATGGGCCACCCAGGGCGGCGGCACGACCGGAGGCGGCACCGCCGGCGCCACCACGGTGACCAACTCCTCCGCGCTGAGCAGCGCGGTGAGCGGCAGCGGCTCCGCCGTGGTCCGGGTGTCCGGCACCATCTCGTGCTCGGGAATGATCTCCGTCGGTTCGAACAAGACCATCATCGGCAACTCCGGCGCGGTGATCGCCGGCTGCGGGCTGAACGTCTCGCGCGCGTCCAACGTCATCATCAGGAACCTGACCTTCCGCGACTGGAGCGACGACGCGATCAACGTCCAGTACTCCACCCGGGTGTGGATCGACCACAACACCCTGTCCAACGGCTACGACGGCGCGGTCGACATCAAGCGGGCCAGCAACTACGTGACCGTCTCGTGGAACCGGGTGTACAGCCACAACAAGGTCATGCTGCTCGGCCACGACGACGACAACGGCGCTGAGGACAGCGGCAAGCTGAAGGTCACCTACCACCACAACTACTTCGACGGCACCACCCAGCGCCACCCCCGGGTGCGCTTCGGCAACCCCGTGCACGTCTACAACAACTACTACCGCAGCGTGGGCGGCTACGGCGTGGCCTCGACGCAGGGGGCGGGCGTGCTGGTCGAGGGCAACTACTTCGAGAACACCAAGGACCCGTTCCACCTGGGCGAAGCCGACTCCGGCCCCGGCACCCTGGTCGCCCGCGACAACTACTTCACCGGCTCCGGCAGCGGCCAGCAGGGCGGCTCGGTGGCCGCGATCCCGTACTCCTACAGCAAGGACCCGGCGGCCAACATCAAGTCCATCGTCACCGCGGGCGCCGGCGCGGGCAAGATCCAGCTCTGAATCCGGGGGGACGGCCGGCGACGCACCTGCTCGAAGGCTCGCGCGCGGCCGTTCCCGCCCCTCATCTCCGATCGTCCCCCGGCGCTGGCCGAGCCGGGGGACGATCGGTCTGCGGCGGCCGAGTTATCCACAGTTTCCACAGACTCGTACACAGGTTCGAATATGATCTCCGTACGATCCGGCGGGCGCCGGGCCGGCACGGGAGCCGGGCGATGAAACATCCACAGACATCCCATGTCGCCAGGGCGGGACCTCGACATATTCGCTGGCCGAGCGAGAAGGCTGGACTTGTGCTCCATTCCGACTTACAAAGACATCCAATGTCTCAATAGTCGAGCTCTCTTCATGTGAGCCGGGAGAGGGCTCTCCTCGTCCCCGAAAGGCGCTCCCATGTCTTCGTCCTCCTACCGGTTCGGCCGCCGCGCTCTCCTGTCCGGAGCGGGGGGTGTGGCGGCCGCCGGTCTGCTCGGGGTCCGCACCGCGTGGGCCACCGACGGCCCCCAGAGCTACACCGCGAGCTGGTCGTCGGTCGACCAGCACCCGCCGGCGCACGAGTGGTTCCAGGACGCGAAGTTCGGCATCTACTACCACTGGGGCGTCTTCAGCGTCCCGGCGTTCGCCAACGAGTGGTACCCGCGCAACATGTACAACAACGGATCCAGCGAGAACAACCACCACCGCAGCGTCTACGGCGACCCGGCCTCCTGGCCGTACCACAACTTCATCAACGGCGCCCGGGACCGGGCCGGCAACTGGGTGCAGTTCGCCCCCAAGCTGAAGTCCGCGGGCGGCAACTTCGACCCCGGCGAGTGGGCGCAGCTGTTCGCGGACGCCGGCGCCCGGTTCGCCGGCCCGGTGGCCGAGCACCACGACGGCTACTCCATGTGGAACAGCCAGGTGAACGAGTGGAACTCGGTCGCCACCGGCCCCAGGCTCGACCTGCTGCGGCTGCACGCCGACGCCATCCGCGCCAAGGGCCTCAAGCTGCTGACCGCCCTGCACCACGCCTACAACTTCACCGGCTTCTACCAGTGGGCGCCCGGGCAGTCCACCACCAGCCTGCGCAAACTGTACGGCCAGCTCGACACCGGCACCGAGTACCAGCTCTGGTACGACAAGCTCAGAGAGGTCATCGACGGCTACCAGCCCGACGTCATCTGGCAGGACTTCAACCTCAGCCGCATCCCGGAGAACCAGCGGCTGAACTTCCTGTCGTACTACTACAACCGCGCGGTCGGCTGGAACAAGGACGTCGTCGCCACCTACAAGGACGGCTTCAACACCCGCGGCGAGGTCGTCGACTACGAGCGCGGCGGGCCGGCCGGCATCCAGACGCCGTACTGGCTGACCGACGACAGCATCTCAAGCTCCAGCTGGTGCTACACCAACGGCATCGGCTACTACTCCCTCAACGCCATGCTGCACTCCCTCATCGACCGGGTCAGCAAGAACGGCAACATGCTGCTGAACATCGCGCCGATGGCCGACGGCACCATCCCCTCGGGGCAGCGGTCGATCCTGCTGGGCATCGGCGACTACCTGCGGCGCTTCGGCGAGTCCATCTACGCCACCCGGGCCTGGGCGACGTTCGGCGAGGGGCCGACGCAGATGGGCGGCGGCTCCTTCGTCACCCCGCGCGCCGGGACCAACCGCGACATCCGGTTCACCCGCAGCAAGGACAACCGGGTGCTGTACGCGACCGTGATGGGCTGGCCGGGCGGCACACTCGACATCACGACCCTGGGCGCCAACCGCATCAGTCTGAGCGGCCTGGTCTCGGTGCAGCTGCTGGGCTCCACGGCCGGCCAGTACACCGACCTGCCCGCCCGCACCCAGGACGGCACGGCCCTGCACATCACCATGCCTTCCACCAACGCCCCCTTCAGCGCCCCCGCCTACGTGGTCAAACTGACCTTCTCCGGCGCGATCCCCTCCCCCGGCACGGGTCCCACCCCGACCGGCTGGGTGAGGATCACCAACGTCGCCGACAACCTCGTCCTCGACAGCGGCGGCAACGTCGCCTCCGGTTCGGCGCTGAAGCAGTGGAGCTACGACGGCAGCACCAACCTGCAGTGGCAGCTCGTCGACCTCGGCAGCGGCTGGTACCGCATCATGAACCGCACCAACGGCATGGCCGCCGACAGCTGGGGCAACTCCGCCAACGGCGCTCTGTGCATGCAGGCGGCCTGGAACGGCGGCAACAACCAGCAGTGGCGGCTCAACGACACGGGCGGCGGCCGCTACCAGATCATCAACCGGGGCACCGGCACCGCGCTCGACAACGGCGGCGTCAGCACGTCCGGATCGAACGTGAAGCTGTGGACGCCGAACACGAACAACAACAACCTGTGGACGATCACCGCGGTGTGACCGTCAGCGCACGCCGCAGGGGTCCAGATCGAACGTGCAGCCGCGGACGCCGGACATCCACAAGCTGTGGACGACCACCGCGGTGTGGCCGTCAGCGCGCACGGCGGAGGTGCGCAGGAGAGCGTCCGTGCCCGGCGCCCGGCCTGCGGCGGCGCTGAACGGCTCCGAACGGCATCGGCGCCCCCCGCGACCGACGATCGGTCGCGGGGGGCGCCGGAGTGCGATAGGGCTTCGTCACGGGCCGCCGGTGGTCAGACGTTCGTGATCGTCCACAGGTTGTTCCCGTTGGTGTTCGGCGTCCACATGCACACGGTGGAGCCGGCAGTGCGGTTGCCCATGCCGTCGAGGGCCGTGCCGGTGCCCCGGTTGATGATCTGGTAGCGGCCGTTCCCTGTGTCGTTGAGCCGCCACTGCTGGTTGTTGCCGCCACCCCAGGCGGCCTGCCGGGCGTTGGCGCCGTTGGCGGAGTTGCCCCAGCTGTCGATGACCATGCCGTTGGTGCGGTTGACGATGCGGTACCAGCCGCTGCCCAGGTCGACGAGCTGCCACTGCAGGTTGGTGCTGCCGTCGTAGTTCCACTGCTTGACGTTGGACCCGGAGGCGACGTTGCCGCCGCTGTCCAGGACCAGCCCGGTGGCGACGTTGGCGACGCGGACGTAGGTCGTCGGAGCCGGTTCGTTCGGCTGGCCGGTCAGGCGGTAGGTGCGCCCGGCCTCGCCGGTGAGCCTGACGACGTCGGACTCCGGCTTGGTGACGGTCACGGCGCCGCCGGTCGAGGTGTCGACGACCTCGTAGGTTCCGGTGAAGATCCGGTTGCGCACGTTCACGGTGCCGGCGCGGTCGAACTTGACCAGGATCTCACTGGCCGTGCCGGAGCTCCACGTCGTGTCCACGGTGTAGCCGCCGCGGCCGCGCAGCCCCTGGACCTTTCCGCTCGGCCAGGCGGACGGCAGCGCGGGCAGTACGTGCAGCTCGCCGTTGTGGCTCTGCAGGAGCATCTCGGCGATGCCGGACGTGGCGCCGAAGTTGCCGTCGATCTGGAACGGCGGGTGCAGGTCGAACATGTTCGGCGCGAGCCGGGACGTCGACACCAGCAGGCGGATCAGGGTGTGCGCCCGGGCGCCCTCCTCCATCCGCGCCCAGTAGTTGATCTTCCAGGCGAGCGACCAGCCGGTGCCGTCGTCGCCGCGCAGCTCCAGGGTGCGCCGGGCGGCGTTGTACAGCGAGGGGGTGCCGCGCTTGGTGATCTGGTTGCTGGGGTGCAGGCCGTACAGGTGGGAGATGTGCCGGTGGTTCTGCTCGGTCTCCACCCAGTCGTACAGCCACTCCTGGATGTTGCCGCGCGAGCCGACCTTCATCGGAGGCAGCCGGTCGCGGGCCGCCAGCACCCGCGTGCGGAAATCGGAGTCCACCCCGAGCACCTGGCTCGCCTGCGCGCAGCCGTTGAACAGGTCCCGCAGGATCTGGTTGTCCATCGTCGGGCCGGCGCACACGCTCACGCCCGAGTGGTGCGGCAGCTCCGGGGAGTTCGACGGGTTGGTGACGAGGTACCCCAGGCTCGGCTCGTTCACCAGGGTGTCGAGGAAGAACTGCGCGGCGCCCTTCATCGCGGGGTAGTACGTCTGCAGGAACGCCAGGTCGCCGGTGAACTGGTAGTGCTCCCAGATCAGCGTCGACAGCCACGCGCCGCCGGTCTGCCACATGCCCCACAGCGCGCCGTCGACGACGGACGTGGCCCGCCAGGCGTCGGTGTTGTGGTGGGTGACCCAGCCGCCCGCGTTGTACTGCACCCGCGCCGTGCGGGCGCCGGTGACCGTGAGGTCGTTGATCATCTTGAACACCGGCTCGTAGCACTCCGACAGGTTCGTCGTGTTGGCGGGCCAGTAGTTCATCGGCAGGTTGGCGTTGATGGTGTACTTCGAGTCCCACGACGGGGTCAGCGAGTCGTTCCAGATGCCCTGCAGGTTCGCCGGCTGGGTCCCGGGTCGCGAGGAGGAGATCAGCAGGTACCGGCCGAACTGGAACAGCAGCGCCGAGAACTGCGGGTCGTTGGTGCTGTTGTGCTGCGCGATGCGCACGTCGGTCGGCTGGTCGGCCGCCGACGTACGGCCGAGGTCGAGCGTCGTGCGCCCGAACAACTGCTGGTAGTCGGCCACGTGCCGCGAGCGCAGGTCGTCATAGGTCCTGGCGACGGCGGCGTTGAGGTGGTTGCGGGCGATGCCCTGGTAGTCGCCGCCGACGTTCTGGTAGTTGACGTAGCTGGAGCCGATGGAGATCAGCAGCGTCACACTGTTGGCGTTGCGCACCTGGAGCGTGCCGCCGGAACTGCTGACGGTGCCGCCGTCGGCGACGGCCTTGGCCAGCGCCAGGAACCGGACCGAGCCGGTCTTGCCCTCGAAGTTGCCCGAGATGCCGTCCAGGCCCACCGACGTGCCGTCGGGGCTGGTGCGGGTGACGCGCTGCGGGCTGTCGAACGTCGCCGAGAAGGTGATCGATCCGGCCCGGTCGGCGGTCAGGCGGATGGCGATGACCTGGTCGGGCGCGCTGGCGAACGTCTCACGCCGGTAGTTGACGCCGTTCTGCGAGTACGTCGTCGCCGTGGTGGCCGTGGTCAGGTCCAGCAGCCGGTTGTACCCCGAGACTCCGCTGGAGCCGCCGCTGAAGGTGAGCCGCAGGTTGCCCACGGTCTGGTAGGCGAGCTGGCCCGCCGGGCTGCCCAGCATGTTCTGGTCGATCAGGCTCTGGGCCTGGCTCCACTGGTTCTGGAAGACCAGCTGCCGGATCTGCCCCAGCGCCCCGGCGCCGCGCGTGTTGCTCTGGTCGTACGGCCCGCCCGCCCAGACGGTGTCCTCGTTCAGCTGGAGCCGCTCGACGTCGACGTTGCCGAACACCATGGCGCCGAGGCGCCCGTTGCCGATCGGCAGCGCGCGCAGCCAGTCGGTCCCGGCGCTCTCGTCGTACCACAACGCCAGGTCGTTCGCCGCCAGCACCTGCGCGGGCGCCACCGACGCCGCCCGGGCGGCCGCCGTCCACTGCAGCGGCAACAGCGCGGCCCCGGCCCCTGCCACTCCGAACCTCAGCACTTGCCTTCGCGACATATCGGACATCTCAGGTCTCCATCCTGAAGGGGGTTACGGACAGGGCTGCGGCCCGGCGGACGACGCCGGGAGTCATGGGCACGGTCATCCGGGCATGGTGAGGGTGCCGATGCGCTCGCTTACGGTGCGGCGTCCCGGCGTCCCGGCGTCCCGGCGCGGCGGCGCGGGGCCGCCGCGCCGGGACATCACGTCACTTGGTGAGGGTGAAGCTGTCGAGGTCGAACAGGGAGGAGCCCCAGCCGGTCGAGCGGAAGACGAGATACAGCGTGGTCGGCGAGGCCGGCCCGCCGGACAGGGTCGCGGTGGCGTTCGCGAAGGTGTCCCGGCTGCCGGTGACCGGCACGGTCACCGTGCCGAGCAGCGTGCCGGTCGCCGACCCGGCCCGCACCTCGATCCGGCCCCCGCCGCGCGTGGCGGACACTCGTGCGGTGATGCCGGTGGCGCCCGACAGCGAGTACGTCGGGAAGGAGATCCAGTCGCCGTTGTCGATGTTGCCCACGGTCTTGCCGCCCTCGGCGCTGGTGCGCGAGGCCGTCTGGACGCCCTGCTGGGCGCCGAAGTGCTCGGCCTGCCGGTGCCGCGGCTGCAGGGTGCGGGTGCTGGTGGCGGTCAGGCCGCCGCGGTCGGTGTAGGACGCCACGAACACCCCGTACAGGTTGGCCGCGGCGTCGTGCTCGCCGTCGGCCGGCACCGTGATCGAGCCGCTGCAGCTTCCCGTCTTGCCGGTGATCTGGTGGCTGTGGCTGTCATGGCCGAGGAAGTAGGTGACCGTGACCTTCGAGCAGTCCAGCGCGCCGTCCTCGGCGTCGCTGCCGGTCACCTGGAAGGGGACCGTGTCGCCGAAGGAGAACAGCTGTCCGTCACCCGGCTGCGACAGCGTGATCGACGGTGCGGTGTTGCCGACGTTCACGATGACGCTCGCGCTGCCGGTCAGGCCCTGGGGGTCGCGGACGGTGAGCGTGGCGGTGTAGGTGCCGTTGGTGGTGTAGGTCTTGGTCGGGTTGGCGGCGGTGGAGGAGGTGCCGTCGCCGAAGTTCCACGAGTAGGTCAGCGTCCCGCCCTCGGGGTCGGAGCTGCCGGAGGAGGAGAAGTTCACCGTCAGCGGGCTCGCGCCGGAGGTCTTGTCCGCCGAGGCCTTGGCGATCGGGTTGCGGTTGGCGGCGCTGCCGATGTACTCGATGCGGAACAGCGCCTGGTTGTTGCTCCCGGTGCCGTAGTCCAGCACGTACAGGGCGCCGTCGGGCCCGAAGGCCATGTCCATCACCTGCGTGCCCGACCACGGGAACGCCGAGATCTCGCCGTAGCCGCCGTCGCTCTTGACCTCGATGGCCTTGATCCACCGCCGGCCGTACTCACCCGCGAAGTACCGCCCGTCGAGCGACTGCGGGAACTTGACGCTGGAGTTCAGCGCGGCGTCGTACCGGTAGACCGGGCCGCCCATCGGCGACTCCGAGCCGCTGCCGAACTCCGGCGGCGAGCCCGAGTCACCGCCGTACTTGATCCAGCTCGGCTTCGCCGGCGGCAGGGTCGCCAGGCCGGTGTTGCGGAAGGAGTTGTTGGCCGGGCCGTTCGCGCAGTCGTACTTCCCCAGGGAGGGGCCGCTCGGGAACGTCCACTCGTTGTAGCTCTCGGCGGTGGTGTTGGTCCCGGTGCAGTACGGCCAGCCGTAGTTGCCGGCGGCGGTGATCCGGTTGAACTCCACCTGCCCGGCCGGACCGCGGGTGGAGGAGGTCGTGCCCGCGTCCGGGCCGTAGTCCCCCAGGTAGACGATGCCGGTGGCCTTGTCCACGCTCATCCGGAACGGGTTGCGGAACCCCATGGCGTAGATCTCCGGCCGGGTGTTGGCCGTGCCGGGGGCGAACAGGTTGCCGCTCGGGATGGTGTAGGTGCCGTCGGCCTGCGGCTTGATGCGCAGCACCTTGCCGCGCAGGTCGTTGGTGTTGCCGGACGAGCGCTGCGCGTCGTACGACGGGTTGCGGTTGGTGCGCTCGTCCAGCGGCGAGTAGCTGTTGGACTCGAACGGGTTGGTGTCGTCCCCGGTGGTCAGGTACAGGTTCCCCTGCGCGTCGAAGTCGATGTCACCGCCCACGTGGCAGCACAGCCCCCGGTCGTTGGCGACCTCCAGCACGACCTTCTCGCTGCTCAGGTCCAGCGTGTCGTCCGACTTCAGCGTGAACCGGGACAGGTTCAGATGCCCCTTCCACTGGTCGAACTGCGACTGGGTGCCGGTGGCCGGCGCGTCGCCGCCGGGCGTGCTCAGCCGCGGCGAGTAGTACAGCCAGACGTAGCGGTTCGTCGCGAAGTTCGGATCGACCGCCACACCCTGCAGACCCTCCTCGTCATGGGTGTAGACGCTCAGCTTGCCGGCCACCTTGGTGTTGCCGGCCGCGTCGGTGATCCGCAGTGTGCCGTCGCGGGCCGTGTGCAGGACCGACCGGTTCGGCATGACGGCCAGCGCCATCGCCTCGCCGAGTTCCGAGCCGCCGGTCGCCAGGGCGATCTGCTGGTAGTCGGAAGCGGGGATGGCCGCCGCGTCGGCCGCGGGGGCGGCGAGCGCGATGCCCGCGGGGATGAGCAGCGCCAGCGTGGCCAGTGCGGAGAGCCACGGAGGTCGGGTCATAGAGACGTTCCTTCCTGACGTGAAAAGTTCAGTCAGGCAAGGCGCGCGCCGTCGCGCTGTTGCCGGATGAAGGTTGAGCGTCGACCGTGCCGATCTCCGCCTCAGACACCCGATGTTAAGCGCGCGTTTCCGACTGTCAAGGCCCTCCTAAGGTCACCTGGCATGGATACATCGGACCTTTATGTCGACCGGCCGTGGAGGTGCCCCGTACCAGGGGTTTCGACGCGGCATCGGCCCGGAACGGGCTCTTCGCGAAGGCGGAGAAGAAGGGCCGCAAGGCCTCTGAGCTGAAAGTTTCAACTCAAGACATGGGATGTGGGCCGGCGCAGAGAGCCTCTAAGGCTCGTGGTGCGATGCGCCACCTGCCACCGCCTGTCCCCGCTGCCATTCCACAAAGCTGGACAAGGCGAAGATTTGCCCCTAAAAACTCATCCCATGTCGGTGCGCGGTTTCGGAGCGTCCTCCCACAGGACGACCGTTGGGGCGCCGGCCCGATCGCGGGCGCGCTCGTGCCGCGCGGCCCGCCTCCGGCCGGACGCACACCGTCCATCCACCCCACATGCTCCCGTCCGCCCGTCCGGCGAACCCGCCACGGCGCCGTCGGCGCCGACTTCGGCTCCGTGGCAAGGGTGCCGCTCGTCCGGATACGGGCGGACGGGTCCCCGGCTCGCCGGGCGCCGGCCCGTTCAGGCCGCCCGCGCCCGCTAGACGCCTCCCCCCGCCAGGAACGCGCCGTCGAGGTCCGCCGTCGGCGACGGCAGATCGAGCGACCGGCCGCCGGACTCCATGACGCAGGGCCGCTCGTGGCCTCGCAAACCCACACGCATCAGCTTCACGGTCCGCCCTCTCCGCTCGCGCTCAGGCATGTGTCGTGGGGAGCTTGGCAGATTCATCGGGTTAATGTACAGCCAGTGTGACAAGATCTGCCGGTGCGCTTGACCGCACTCAGGGCGGACCTTACTGTTCACAGCATATTCATCGGGTCAATTGGAGTTCTCTTATGCCGACGATCACCTCGGTGAACGTGATCGACATCAGGTTCCCGACGTCCGCCACGCTCGACGGCTCCGATGCCATGAACCCGGACGGCGACTACTCGGCGGCGTACGTCGTGCTGGAGACCGACGACCCTGACCTGGCGGGGTACGGCCTGACGTTCACGATCGGCCGGGGCAACGACCTGTGCGTGGCCGCGGCCGAGCAGATCGGGAGACGACTGACCGGCTGCGACGTGGACCAGGTGGCGGCCGACCTCGGCGGCCTGTACCGCGACATCATGGCCGACAGCCAGATGCGCTGGCTCGGGCCCGAGAAGGGCGTCGTGCACCTGTCGGCCGCGGCCGTGCTGAACGCCGCCTGGGACCTGGCGGCGCGCCGGGCGGGCAAGCCGCTGTGGCGGCTCGTCGCGGACATGTCGCCCGAGGAACTGGTCGCCGCCTGCGACTTCCGCTATCTGTCCGACGTGCTCACCCCCGCCGAGGCCGTCGAGATGCTGGCCGCGCTCGCGCCCACGCGCGAGACGCGCGTCGCCGAACTCGCCGAACACGGGTACCCCGGCTACACCACCTCCCCCGGCTGGCTCGGCTACGACGACGACAAGCTCCGCCGCCTGTGCCGTGAGGCCGTCGCCGACGGCTGGACCCACGTCAAGCTCAAGGTCGGCGCGATGGTCGAGGACGACATCCGCCGGCTGTCGATCGCGCGTGAGGAACTGGGCGGCAACACGCTGATGATCGACGCCAACCAGGTGTGGGACGTGCCCCAGGCCATCGAGTGGGTGAACCGGCTCGCGCCGTACGAGCCGCTGTGGATCGAGGAGCCGACCAGCCCCGACGACGTTCTCGGCCACGCGGCCATCCGCAAGGCCGTCGCGCCGGTCGGGGTGGCCACCGGCGAGCACTGCCACAACCGGGTCATGTTCAAGCAGCTCCTGCAGGCGGGGGCGATCGACTACTGCCAGATCGACTCCTGCCGCCTGGCCTCGGTCAACGAGATCGTCCCCGTCCTGCTGATGGCGGCCAAGTTCGGCGTGCCGGTGTGCCCGCACGGCGGCGGCGTGGGCCTGTGCGAGCTGGTGCAGCACATGGCGATCGTCGACTACGTCTGCGTGAGCGGCAGCCTGGAAGGCCGCGTCCTTGAGTACGTGGACCATCTGCACGAGCACTTCACCGACCCTGTGCGCGTCCGGCGCGGCCGCTATCTGCTGCCCGAGGCGCCCGGTTACAGCGCCCGCATGCACCCCGGCTCCGTGGCCGCCTACCGCTACCCTGAGGGGCACCGATGGGGAGGCTGAGATGGGCGTCGTCGAGGGCGCGATCGACACGATCAAACAGATGATCATCGATGGGAGACTGCGCCCCGGACAGAGACTCCCCGTCGAGAAGGACCTCGCCAACCGGCTCGGCGTCGCCCGCAACACCCTGCGCGAGGCCGTCCGCGCGCTGATCGCCATGCGGGTCCTGCACGCGCGCCAGGGCGACGGCACCTACGTCACCAGCCTGTCTCCCGGCCTGCTGCTGGACGGGATGGGCTTCGCCGCCGACATCCACGTGGACGCCGTGGCCGGGCAGTTCCTGCACGTGCGCAGGATCCTGGAACCGGAGGCGACGGCGGCGGCGGCCACCCGCATCCCCGACGCCGACCTCGTCCGCCTCGGCGAACTGCTCGACGAGGCCGAGCGGCTCGTCGCCGCGAGCGAGATCGACCACGGCAAACTGGTCGCCCTCGACGAGGACTTCCACTCGCTGATCATCTCTCACTGCGGCAACCCAGTGCTCGCCGCCGTCATCCAGAACATGTCCGGCCGCACCGTACGCGCCAGGATCTGGCGCGGCATGTCCGACCCCGGGGCGGCCCGGCGCACGCTGCGCGAGCACTGGGCCGTCCATCGGGCCCTGCTGGCGCGCGACCCCGAGCGTGCCCGCCTGCACGCCGCCCTGCACGTCCTCGGCGTCGAAGAGAGCCTCACCGGCTCGCGCGCCCCGGGCGACGCCCCCGACTGACGTCGCCCGGACCGCGCGAGGCCGGCCGGCCCCCTCACCCCCTCATTCCTGGATCTTCCCGCCGGTGAGGCGGGAGATGGCGAGGGCGGTGAGGATGATCCCTCCGTTGAGCGCCTCGATCCACTGCGCCGGGACGCCGGCCAGGGTGAGGACGTTCTGGATCATGTAGAGCAGCAGGATGCCGGTGAAGGCGCCGAACACCGTGCCCTTGCCGCCGTTGAGACTGACACCGCCGATGACGGCCGCGGCGAACACCGTGAAGATCGCTCCGTTGCCCTGGCCCGCTGCGACGGAGGCGAGCCGGCCCGACAGCAGGAGCCCGCCGATCGCGGCCAGGACGCTCGCGGCGATCAGCGTGATCCACAGGACCCGGCCGGTGCGGATGCCGGCCGCCTTGGCGGCGTCGATGTTCCCGCCGATGGCGTACAGCGAGCGGCCGAACCGGGTGTACCCCAGGAGCACGATGCCTCCCGCGAACAGCAGCAGGCAGATCCAGATCGACGCGGGCACGCCGAGCCACATGGTCGAGCCGAAGTAGGTCATGGAGGGGGGAAGGTTGAAGAACGTCTGCCCGCCCGAGATGCCGGTGAGCAGTCCCCGCAGCACGATGAGCATGCCGAGGGTGACGATGAAGCCGTTCAGCCCGAAGCGGACGATGAACAGCGCGTTCACCACTCCGGCCAGCGCCCCGACGGCGAGGGTCACCGGGATGGCCCACCCTCCCGACAGCAGCCCGAGCCCGTGCCCGGCCCCCGCCGCGACCGTCATCCAGGCGGCCACGCCGGGCGCCAGCCCGAAGGTCGACTCCAGTGACAGGTCCATCCGTCCGCCGACCAGCACCAGCGTCTGCGCCAGGACCAGCAGCGAGATCTCCGACATGGTCTGCAGGATGTTGATCACGTTGTCGCCCTGCAGGAAGATCGGATTCACGATCTGCCCGACGATGGCGATCACGATGACCGCGGGGACCAACGCCAGGTCCCGCAGTCTGGCCAGGCGAAGTCCGGCACGGCGACTTCGCGCGCCTTCCGGCGGCGGCGAGTCCGCCGGGCGTCCCGCCGTGGCTTGGGCGGCGGTGGTCTCAGGCATCGAGGTCGACTCCTTCCATGGCGGCCACCATCTCGTGGTCGTGCCAGCCGGCGGGCAGCTCCGCGACCACGCGGCCGTGGAACATCACGAGCACCCGGTCGCATAACCGCAGGTCGTCCAGCTCGTCGGAGGCGATCACCACGCCGGTTCCCTTCCCAGCGATCTCCTCGACCTTGCCGAGCAGGAACTCCTTCGACCGGACGTCGACCCCCGCGGTCGGTGTGATCAGCACGAGCAGGCGGGGGTCGTTGGCCAGAGCGCGCGCCATGACCACCTTCTGCTGGTTGCCGCCGGACAGTCCCGAGACGGGCAGTTCAGGGCCGGGTGTCTTGATCGCGAGATTGTCGATCATCTCGCGGGCCAGCTCGTCCTTGCGCCGGCCGCTGACGAAGCCCGCCGCGCCGAGCCGTTCGGGAACGGTCATGGTCGCGTTGTCGGCGATGGACATCAGCGGCACCAGGCCCTGGTGATGGCGGTCCCGGGGCACGAACCCCACCCCCGCCGCCAGCGAGGACGGCACGCTCCCGGGGCGCGGACGGCCGCCGGCCACCTGCACGGTTCCCTCTCGCGGAGCCCGCAGGCCCACGATCGTCTCGGCGAGCTCGGTCTTCCCGCTGCCGCCGAGGCCGGCCAGTCCGACGATCTCTCCCGAGCGAACCTGGAGATCCACCTCCTGGTAGACGCCTTCGTCGGTCAGGCCCCGGGCGTCGAGGACGACCGAGGCGTCCGCCCGGACCTGCGGGCGGACGGCGTGCTCGCGGAGCCCCGCCGCCTCGCCGGTCATCGCTGCCACCAGCTCCGCCTGCGGCAGCTCCTCCACCGGCGCGGTGAGGATGTGCCGGGCGTCCCTGAACACCGTGACCGTGTCGCAGATCTCGTAGACCTCCTGCAGGTGGTGACTGATGAACAGGAAGGTGACTCCCTGCTCGCGCATCGCCCGCATCCGCTGGAAGAGCCGGGCGATCGCCGCGCCGTCGAGCTGGGCGGTGGGCTCGTCCAGGATGATGAACCGCGCGCCGAACGACAGCGCCCGCGCGATCTCCACGAACTGCCGCTGCTCCACGCCGAGCTCGCCGGCCGGGCGGCGGACGTCGACGTCCACCGACCACATCTCCAGCAGCTCGGCCGCCTTCCTCCACAGGCCCTTCCAGCCGACCAGCCCGAACCTGTTGCGCTCGTGCCGGTTCAGGTACAGGTTCTCCGCCACGGTCAGCTCGGGGATGATCGTGGACTTCTGGTACACGCAGGCGACCCGCTCACGCCAGGCGTCCCGGTCGGACAGCCGCGGTGCGGGAGTCCCGGCGAAGTCGATCTCGCCGTCGTCCGGCGCCTGCAGCCCGGTGAGCACGGACACCAGGGTCGACTTGCCCGCGCCGTTGCGGCCCACGAGGGCGTGGGTCTCACCCGGGTTGATCGTGATGTGCGCGCGGTCAAGCGCGACCGTCTCGCCGTACCTCTTGGTTATGCGCCGCGCCTCCGCGATGGCGGGCCGGCCCGTGCGGACCGGCTCGCCCTCGCGGGCGGGTGAAGGGCTCGCGGGCCCTCCCGCGAACTCGCCCATGACAGTGCCTCTCAGCTCAGGTTGTTGCCCCAGAGCGACTTGTCGTCGTTCTTCAGGCTGGAGATGCCGCCGTATGTGCCGCCGTCCCTGGTGACCAGGGGCGCGGACAGCTGGTCCTCCAGGAGTCCGGGACGCACCTCGATGATCGTGCTGTCGTGGTCGGTCTTGCCGGGCTGGAAGGTCTTGCCCTCGGTCGCGGCCTTGGCGTACGACAGCGCGTACTTCGCGTAGAGGTCCGCGGGCTGGGAGACGGTGGCGTCGATGTTCCCGGCGGCGATCTCCTTGAGCTCCTGCGGGATGCCGTCGTTGGACACGACGAAGACGTGCTTGGGGTCGTCCGGCGGGACCAGGAGGTTCCGCTGCTTGAGCACCTGAAGCGTGCCGGCGAGGGCGAAGCTGGACTGCATGTAGACGCCCTTGATGTCCGGGTTGGCGGTGAGGTCGGTCGACAGCTTCTGCGCGGCCACCGCCCCGTCCCACTTCGCGGCCTCGCCGAAGACCTTGATGCCGGGGTAGTTCTGCTTCATGCAGTCGTTGAACGCCTCGGTGCGGTCCCGGCCGTTGATGGACGCCAGGTCGCCCTGCAACATGACGACCTTGCCCTTGCCCTGGAGCTTCTCTCCGAGGAAACGGCAGGCCTTCTCCCCGTACGCCCGGTTGTCCGCGCGCACGACCATGAAGGCGTTGCCGGTGTCCGGGCGGGTGTCCACCAGGACGGCGGAAATCTTCTTGGTCTCCAGCTGCTGGAGCGTGGGGGCGACGGCGGCGGTGTCCTGCGGCGCCATGACGATGCTGCGCACGCCCTGTCCGACCAGGGTCTGCACGTTGGCGGTCAGCTTGGCGATGTCGTTCTGGGAGTTGGTGGTCTTGAGCTCCACCCCCAGCTCACCGGCGGTCTTCGGCACGTAGCTGATGTAGGAGTTCCAGAAGTCGGTGTCCGAGCGCGGGTAGTCCACGCCGATGATCTGCTTCGCCGGCGCGCCGGCGCCACCGGTGTCTTGGCCGCCGCCTGTGCCGCCGCTCCCGCCGCAGGCCACGGCCAGCCACCCCGATATAGCGAGGGCCGCGACGAGCGCGAACCGTCTGCGTTCCATCGTCTCTCCTTTGAAGCACCACGGCTGCCCCGCCGTCGCCGACCGCACCGCACTCGGGCGGGTCCACGCTTCGGTACGTGGAACTCCGGGAGGTTCGCTCGAGCTAGCCCATCACCGACAGGACATGGGATGTCTTTCTATGACCAAACCGAGGTCGGTGTCCAGACCTGCGCCGCGAAATCGCCAATATCCGTGCATATACCGGCGTCCGCACCTCGGCGGCTCGCTGCGCGCACTCGGCGCGGGGCGGAGATGACAACGGATACATCGCATGTCTTCGGCCCTGCGAGCACTCCGGCGCCGCCCGGCGCGCTCGCGCGGCGTCGTACGGCCGCGGTCACGCGCCTGGCGGCGCCGGAGAGCCGATCGTCACGGGTTCGAGCAGGTCACCTCGCTGGGAGTGGTCGAGCCGTTGCCGTTGGCGGTGAACCCGAACGCCGTCGACCCGCCGGCGGGAACGGTGCCGTTGTAGGGGGCGTTCGCCACGGAGATCGTGCCGCTGGTCCCGGTGTTCACGCCGCTCCACAGGCTGGTGATGGTCTGTCCGCCGGCCAGCGTCATCCGCACCGTCCAGCCGTTGATCGCCGACGGGCCGGTGTTGCTGACGGTCACCTCACCCTGGAAGCCGGAGCCCCAGCTGTTGATCAGGCGGTACGTGGCCGCGCATCCGGCCGGCCCGCTCGGCGAGGGTGTGGGCGTCGGGGTCGGAGTGGGCGTGGGGGTGGGGGTGGGGGTCGGCGTGGGGGTCGGGGTCGCGCCGCCGCTGACCCGGTAGACCACCGTGCCGTGCGCCGGGACGCTGGCCGAGATGGTTCCGTTGGTGGTGCTGGTCGCGTTGGTCCAGGCGTCGCGCAACGTGAACGAACCGCCCGACAAGCCGATCGCGGAGGCGGTGGTCGAGACGGTGGTGGTGCCGCCGCCCTGGTTGAACAGCGCGACCGCGACATCGCCGTTGGCCAGCCGCTTGGCCAGCACCCGCCGCGTCCCGTCGTTGCTCACCTGAACCGCCTGCACCCCCAGGGTGTCCTGGTTGATCGCGATGAGATTGGCGTTCTTCAAAATCGTCTGCGTCGCCGAGTCCATGTTCCGCAGATCGTTCCCCGCGATCAGCGGCGAAGCCATCATCGCCCACAACGCGAAATGACTGCGCATCTCGGTGTCGTTCATCCCGCCCCGGCCGACCTCCATCATGTCCGGATCGTTGAACGCCCCCGGCTTGGCGTACCCCGCCAGCGGCACCGTCACGTTCACGATGTTCTGAATCCCCATCGGATACCCGTTGGTCTGACCGGTGTCCCACTTGTTGGTGATGTCCTCGGTCGTCCGCCAGATATTGGCCACATCACCCCAGTTACGCCGCGGCCCGGTCTTGTCATGCACACTGTTCGAATTGATGCTGTACAAGATCGGCCGCCCCGCCGCCGCCAGCGCGTCCCGCATCTTCGCGAACGTCCGCACCTGATCATCGATGCTCCCGCTCGGCGAGCACCAGTCGTACTTCAGATAGTCCACCCCCCACGCGGCGAACTGCCGGGCATCCTGCGCCTCATGCCCCTGCGCCCCCGTCGCCCCCGGATAGGAGTTGAAGTACTGCGCACACGTCTTGTCGAGCGGAGCCTGATAGATCCCGAACTTCAGCCCCTTGCCATGCAGATAATCCCCCAGCGCCTTCATCCCGCTCGGGAACCGCGACGCATTGGCCTGCAGGTTCCCCGAGGAGTCCCGGGTGGAGTTCATCCAGCAGTCGTCCACCACCACATACTGATAACCCGCGTCCCGCATCCCCGACGACACCATCGCATCGGCCATCTGCCGGATCAACGACTCGCTGATATTGCACCCGAAGGTGTTCCAGCTGTTCCACCCCATCGGCGGCGTACGCCCCACACCGTTCTCCAGCGCGCCGGCCTCGGTCTGGACGGCGAGCAGGCCGCCGACGAGCACGGCGGCGGCGAGCGCGGCCGAGAGGGAGCGGGATCCCACCTTGCTCAAGGTTCCTCCTATGGGTGAGCGAGCGGGACGGCCCGGTGCCCGCGGCGATGCCGGGCCTCCTGGCGTCCGCGGCCCCGCATGGCCCCGCGCTCGGAGCACAGCCCACCTGTTAGCGTTAACAAATCGGCTGTTCGAGCACGGCTGGGACGGTCGCGACGGGGATTCATGACACGCCGGAGCAAATCGAAGGATCCGAATCTCGTCAAGGCCCGGCTTCGGCCCTTCCACCGGCCGGGCGGCCCCGAGGGCTCGTACCCGGGCGCGGACCGCGCGCGGGAGCGGCGCGCTGAGCTGAAAATTTCAGGCAGGGAAGCCGCAACGGCGGCCGAACCCCCCGATCAGCGGACGGCCGCCGGGTCGTCGGCCCCGGTCTCCGCGGCGCTCTCTCGCGCCTCGGCGTCGGTGAACGACCTGCCGAGGTTCGCTCTGAGCCAGGTCTCGGTGGTGCTGACGTGCATGAGGGCCGCCGCCTGGGCGAGCGGGGCGTCGCGCAGCACCAGCGCCTCGTAGATGGCGGTGTGCTCGGCCACGGTACGGCCGGCCGCGTTGTTCTCGACCAGCCCGCGCCACACCCGGGCACGAAGCGTCTGGCCCGCGATGCCCGCGAGCAGGGCGAACAGCGATCTGTTGCCGGTCGCCTCGAACACCGCGCGGTGGAAGGCGTCGTCGTGGTGGTTGAGCGCCTCCACGTCGTCCTGGGCGTCGATCATCACTTCGAGGTGACGCTCGACCACCGTGAGCTGGGCGGCGGTGATGCGGGTGGCGGCCAGCCCGGTGGCCACCGGCTCGAACAGGCGGCGCACCTCCATGATCTCCAGCAGGTCGTCGCCGCGGATCATCTCGACGGCGAGGCCGACGCCTTCGAGCAGCAGTTCGGGCTTCAGGCTCGTGACGAACGTGCCGTCGCCCCTTCGCACCTCCAGCACACGGGTGGTGACCAGGGAACGCACGGCCTCCCTGAGCAGGTTGCGGGACAGGCCGAGCTCCACGGCCAGCTCCTGTTCGGGCGGCAACCGGGCCCCCGGCGGCAGCGCGCCTTCCTTGATGAGCTGCCTGATGTGCTCGATCGCCTGCTCGGTCAACGACATAGACGAATTCTCGTCTCTTGGCGCAGGACACGACCACCCGCCCCCGCCGCCCCCCGGCAGGACGGCGCCCACTTCAGAAGGGCGGCGCGGCGTCTCGCCGGAGGGCGGCGCGGGATCGGCCCGCCGCCGCTGAAAGTTTCAACGCGCCGGATCCGCCGGAGTCGCCGCCCGCTCCAAATATCCGCACACCAGGCGCGCTCCGGCGCCCCGGGGCGCCGGGACGCACGAGGCCGGGCCGTTGACGAAAGCGGGCGTGTCGTATTGGCTCCGCCCCACCACCGTCTCCGGCCTCGAAGAGAGGAGCGATCGGGACCGTCCGCACATGTTAGCGCTCACAATATCGCCGTTCGGTCCGTCCGAATCGAGTGCCGACTGTGTCCCGAATCCGGGATTCCTGTCGGACCCGCAGGAGTCGTCCGTCCATCACCTCACCGGGAAGGTGGTCGTGAGAATCACATCGCCGCCGTTCGTCGACGTCAGATCCAGGCGCGCCGCCGGCGCGCCGCCCGGCGGCGGCGGTCGCACCCGCTCGGTCGCGGTGGAGAAGCCCGGCTACAACTCCGACGCCGGGAACGTCGACTGGTGGCGGTTCACCACCACCGGCGGCGGGAACCCGCTGACGAAGGGCGACATGGAGGGCGGCACGCCGAGCGTGAAGGCCACCCTCGCGCTGACCGCCGACGGCACGACGCGCTACATCCGGCTCACCCCGGCGGCGACGGCGAACACCGGCGGCTGGACCCGGATCTCCGCCAAGGCCGAGGTGTCGTGGACCGGCACATTGCCGAACGCGAGTTTCTACGTCGAGACCGCGTCGGGCACCGACGGCTTCTCCATCGACGACGCCTCGTTGCAGTAGCCGCCCGGCGATCGGTGCGAGCAGCGGTTCCAGGGTTCGGCCGATCTGAGACCCCACAGTCGTGATCAGGCCGCCTGGAACCACCTCGTCCCCCAAGGAGAGTCATGATCAACACCGTTGAACCCCCGCGGCCGGTGCCGCGGCGGCGAAGTCTGTGGTCGCGGGTGGCGGCCATCGTCGTGGCGATGCTGCTGGCCGGCACCGCCGCGGCGGTGAACTCCTCGACCGCGTCGGCGGCGACCGTCGACACCAACGCCTGGTACGTGCTGGTCAACCGCAACAGCGGCAAAGCCCTCGACGTGTACAACCTGTCGACCGCCGACGGCGGCCGGATCACGCAGTGGACCCGCAACAACGGCAACAACCAGCAGTGGCAGTTCGTCGACTCCGGCGGCGGCTACTACCGGCTGAAGTCACGTCACTCCGGCAAGGTACTGGACGTCTACAACTTCTCCACCGCCAACGGCGCGTCCATCGTGCAATGGGCCGACGGCAACGGCACCAACCAGCAGTTCCGCCTGGCCGACTCCGCCGGCGGGTACGTGCGGCTGATCAACCGCAACAGCAACAAGGTCGTCGAGGTCCAGAGTGCCTCCACCGCCGACGGCGGCAACATCGTGCAGTACGACGACTGGGGCGGCAACAACCAGCAGTGGCAGCTCGTCCAGGTCGACGGCGGCTCCGGCCCGACCCCGACTCCGACCCCGACTCCGACTCCGACTCCGACGGGTGGTGGCGGCACGTACAACAACCCGGTCGTCTGGCAGGACTTCCCCGACGTCGACATCATCCGGGTCGGCGACGCCTACTACATGTCGTCCTCGACCTTCCACTACTCGCCTGGCGCGCCGATCCTGCGCTCCTACGACCTGGTGAACTGGGAGTTCGCCGGCCACTCCGTGCCGACGCTGGACTTCGGCAACAAGTACAGCCTGAACGGCGACCGCGCCTACGTCGACGGCATCTGGGCGTCGGCCTTCGGGTACCGCCAGAGCAACAACCAGTTCTACTGGCTCGGCTGCATCGACTTCGCCCGGACGTACGTCTACTCCTCCTCGTCCGTCGAGGGCCCGTGGCAGCGGCGCTCGGTGATCAACAACTGCTACTACGACGCCGGCCTGCTCGTGGACGACAACGACACCATGTACGTCGCCTACGGCAACAGCAACATCAGCGTCGCCCAGCTCTCCGCCGACGGCACGAGCCAGGTGCGGACGCAGCAGGTGTTCACCACGCCCTCCAGCGTGGGGACCCTCGAAGGCGCGCGGTTCTACAAGCGCAACGGGGCCTACTACATCTGGCTCACCCGTCCGGCCAACGGCCAGTACGTGCTGAAGTCCACCAATGGACCGTTCGGCCCGTACGAGATGCGCCAGGTGCTGCTCAACATGCCGAGCCCCATCTCCGGCGGAGGCGTGCCGCACCAGGGCGGGCTCGTGCAGACGCAGAACGGCGCCTGGTACTACATGGCGTTCGTGGACGCCTACCCCGGCGGCCGGGTGCCCGCCATGGCGCCGGTCACCTGGACCTCCGACGGCTGGCCGGTCGTGACGACCGTCAACGGCGGCTGGGGCGCGACCTACCCGCGCCCGAACCTGCCCACGCCGCCGCGCCAGGTGAAGCCGCTGACCGGCACCGACACCTTCTCCGGCACGACCCTCGGGCCGCAGTGGGAGTGGAACCACAACCCCGACACCAGCCGGTACTCGGTCAACGACGGCCTGACGCTGCAGACGGCCACCGTCACCAACGACCTATACAACGCGCGCAACACCCTGACCCACCGCACACAGGGACCGTCGTCCACGGCCACCATCGAGCTGGACTACTCGACGATGCGCGACGGTGACCGCACGGGTCTCGCGATCCTGCGCGACTCCTCGGCCTGGATCGGGGTCAGACGCGACAACGGCGCCACCCGGGTGGTGATGACCAACGGCCTGAGCATGAACGGCAGTTGGAACACCACCAGCACGGGGACCGAGGTCGCGTCCGCGTCCGTCTCGGGCGGCCGGATCTGGCTGCGGGCCACCGCGGACATCCGCCCGGGAACCGGCAGACAGGCCCGCTTCTCCTACAGCACCGACGGGGTGAACTTCACCTCGTTCGGCTCGGCGATGACGCTGGGCAACGCCTGGCAGTTCTTCCCCGGCCACCGGTACGGGATCTTCAACTACGCCACCCAGGCGCTCGGCGGCTCCGTCACCGTGCGCCGGTTCGACCTGACGACCCCGTAAGGCTCCGAGCGTGACGACCGGCGGTCGTGTTCCGTGTGTTCCCGGGCACGGCCGCCGGTCCACCGCACTGGTGGCCGATGGCTCTCACCGTGCGGCTCCGACCACCCGAACGCTGCACCAACGCCTCGAAAGCACTGATTGTTAGCGCTAACAACCCGTCCCCCTTCCCGTTTCAGGAGATCAAGTGCCGTCCTCACCTCTCAGCCGCCGTCAACTGTTCCAAGCCGCGGGTGTCGCCGTGGTCGCCTCCACCGCCGCCCAGGCCGTCGGCGCCACGGCGGCCGAGGCCGCGGTCGTGCCCCCCGCCCGGCCCGACATCGGGGTGTCGGCGTACGCGTTCGACGCCGGCCAGGTGCGGCTGACGTCCGGCCGCTTGATGGACAACCAGAACCGCACCCTGTCGTACCTGCGGTACGTCGACGTCAACCGGATGCTGTACAACTTCCGGGCCAACCACCGGCTGTCCACCAACGGCGCCGCCTCCAACGGCGGATGGGACGCCCCGTCGTTCCCGTTCCGCACCCACATGCAGGGGCACCTGCTCACCGCGTGGGCCCAGGCCTACGCCGTGCTCGGCGACACCACCTGCCGGGACAAGGCCACCTACATGGTCGCCGAGCTGGCCAAGTGCCAGGCGAACAACGGCGCCGCCGGGTTCAGCTCGGGCTACCTGTCGGGCTTCCCCGAGTCGGACTTCAACGCCCTTGAGGCCCGCACGCTGAACAACGGCAACGTGCCGTACTACTGCATCCACAAGACCCTCGCCGGCCTGCTCGACGTGTGGCGCCTCATCGGCAGCACCCAGGCCCGCGACGTGCTCCTCGCGCTCGCCGGCTGGGTGGACCAGCGCACCTCCCGGCTCAGCTCCAGCCAGATGCAGAACATGCTGGGCACCGAGTTCGGCGGCATGAACGCCGTGCTGACCGACATCTACCAGCAGACCGGCGACTCGCGCTGGCTGACGACCGCGCAGCGGTTCGACCACGCCGCCGTGTTCAACCCGCTGGCCTCGAACTCCGACCAGCTCAACGGCCTGCACGCCAACACCCAGGTGCCCAAGTGGATCGGCGCGGCCCGCGAGTACAAGGCCACCGGCACGACCCGCTACCGGGACATCGCGAGCAACGCCTGGAACATCACCGTCGGCGCGCACACCTACGCGATCGGCGGCAACAGCCAGGCCGAGCACTTCCGCGCCCCGAACGCGATCGCCGGGTACCTCGCCAACGACACCTGCGAGCACTGCAACACCTACAACATGCTCAAGCTGACCCGCGAGCTGTGGCTGCTGAACCCCGACCGGGTGGCGTACGTCGACTTCTTCGAGCAGGCGCTGTACAACCACATCCTCGGCGCGCAGAACCCCGCCGACGGGCACGGGCACGTCACCTACTTCACCCCGCTCAAGCCGGGCGGCCGCCGTGGTGTCGGCCCGGCGTGGGGCGGCGGCACGTGGAGCACCGACTACAACTCGTTCTGGTGCTGCCAGGGCACGGGGGTGGAGGTGAACATGAGCCTGATGGACTCCATCTACTTCTACAACGGCACGACGCTGTTCGTGAACCTGTTCGCCCCGTCGGAGCTGAACTGGACCCAGCGCGGCATCACGGTCACGCAGTCCACGTCCTTCCCGGTGAGCGACACCACCACGTTGCAGGTCGGCGGGAACGCCGCCGGATCGTGGACGATGCGGATCCGCATCCCGAGCTGGACCAGCGGCGCCACCATCAGCGTCAACGGCGCCCAGCAGGACGTCGACACCACGCCCGGCGCCTACGCGGCCGTGACCCGCGACTGGGCCGCCGGCGACACCGTCACCGTCCGCCTGCCCATGCGCGTGGTCATGAAGGCCGCCAATGACAACTCCAACGTCGCGGCCGCCACCTACGGGCCGGTCGTGCTGTCGGGCAACTACGGCAACACTTCGCTTTCGGCGCTGCCCTCGCTGAACACCGGGTCGATCACCCGAACCAGCACCACGGCGCTCGCCTTCACCGCCACGGCCAACGGCTCGTCGGTCAACCTGGGTCCGTTCTACGACGCGCACGGCCACAACTACACCGTCTACTGGAACACCAGTGGGCAGGGCAACGGCGGGACGGGAAGCTACCGGCTGGTCAACGCGGCCAGCGGCCTGGTCCTCGGCATCCTCAACATGTCCACGGCGGACGGCGGTCTCGCGCTGCAGTGGATGGACAACGGCACCGCGGACCACAACTGGGTGATGGTGACCGACGGCAACGCCGTGCGGTTCCGCAACGTCAACAGCGGCAAGGTGCTGGGCGTGGAGAACATGTCCACCTCCGACGGCGCCCGCGTCCTGCAGTGGTCCGACAACGGCACCGCCGACCACCGGTGGACTCTGGTCAACAACGGCGACGGAACCTACAAGATCCGCAACGTGAACAGCGGCAAGCTGCTCGCGATCCAGAACAACTCCACCGCCAACGGCGCCCAAGCCGTCCAGGACTCCGACAACGGAACCGCCGACAACCGGTGGCGACTCGTGGCCAACAACTAGAACCCGCCTTCGCCGGAGCGGCGCGCCCCGCTCCGGCGAAGGGCCGCGATGAGATCGTCCCCGTCGATGAACGTTTCATCGGCACGCCGCTCTCACGCGGTGCGACCACCCCTTCGTTCGAGCAGATGAGCATGCGCCCCGGCCGCGCGGGGCGGCGAGAGGAGGTGATCACGGGCCTTGACGGCCGTCCGCCGGTTCGTATTAGCTCCGCGCACGACCACTTCCCCCTGACGAGAAGGAGTGATCCGACAGCCACCTTTTGTTAGCGCTAACATCGCGCGGCCTCCAACGGACGCCAGGAGCCGGACCGACCCGACCTCGGCCCGGCCGCGCGCCCGCGGAGCCTTGGTACGGCACCGAGCCGCGACCTTCCCCCCGGCACTCCCGGGCGTCGGACCGGCCGCCGGACCTGATCGGTAAGCGATCTTCGCCTTGGAGGTTTTCCATGTTCAGATGGAATGTTTCACGGCCGTCCGCCGCCATGGCGGTGTGGGGGTCGTGCGTTCCCGTGCACGCGGACGGCGCAAGCCCGCCGGCGCGTCGCGCCCGATCCGCGGACCCCGGACCGTCCAGTGCGCTCCGTCGCCTGGCGTGCTCTTCCCCCCGGACGGAACCGGGCTCGATGTTAGCGCTAACTCACCAACTCATCGATCACGTCATCGTGCCGGGAAGGGCGTGGACATGCGCGCGCTGAGTCTCAATCGTCACCGCCGCCGGTTCGCGGCCCTGGCCGCGGTCATGCTGACCGCTCTCGGACTGGTGAACGCGGTCGCCGCCGACGCGGCCACGGGATGCCGGGTCACGTACACGGTGACCAACCAGTGGCAGGACGGCTTCGGCGCGAACGTGGTCATCGACAACCTCGGCGACCCGATCGACGGCTGGCGCCTGACGTGGGCTTTCACCGCCGGGCAGACCGTCACCCAACTGTGGAACGGCACCGTCGCCCAGTCGGGCGCCCAGGTCACCGTGACCAACGCCCCCTACAACGGGTCCATCCCCGCGAACGGCACCGTGTCGTTCGGCTTCAACGGCGCATGGAGCGGCGGCAACCCCGTACCCGCGAGCTTCGCCCTCAACGGCACCACCTGCACCGGCGTCCCCGACCCCACGCCGACCCCGACGCCCACTCCCACTCCCACTCCCACGCCCACCCCAACGCCGACACCCACCCCGACACCGACTCCCACCCCCACGCCGACGCCCACCCCGACGCCCCAGGGGCCGTGGCCGCCGTCGTCGCAGTTCTCCAACCCGGTGCTGTGGGAGGACCTCGCCGACGTCGACATCCTCCGGGTGGACGACACCTACTACTACTCCGCCTCGACGATGCACTACTCCCCCGGCGCGCCCGTCCTGCGGTCCTACGACCTGGTCAACTGGGAGTTCGCCGGCCACTCGGTGCCGAAGCTGGACTTCGGCTCCAAGTACGACATGAGCGGCGGACGCGGCTACGTGCGGGGCATCTGGGCGTCGTTCCTGAACTACCGCAAGAGCAACCGGACGTTCTACTGGGGCGGCTGCATCGACTTCGACAAGACCTACATCTACACCGCCTCGTCGGTCGAGGGCCCCTGGAGCAGGCTCACGACGATCAACGGCTGCTACTACGACGCCGGGCTGCTCGTCGACGACAACGACAAGTTGTACGTGGCCTACGGCAACACCAACATCAGCGTGGCCGAGCTGTCGGCGGACGGCCGCACGCAGGTCCGCAGCCAGCAGGTGTTCACCACGCCGTCGAACATCGGCACCCTTGAGGGCTCGCGCTTCTACAAGCGCAACGGGGCCTACTACATCTGGCTCACCCGTCCGGCCAACGGCCAGTACGTGCTGAAGTCCACCAACGGCCCCTTCGGCCCGTACACCCTGCGGCAGGTGCTGCTCGACCTGCCGGGCCCGATCTCCGGCGGCGGCGTGCCGCACCAGGGCGGCCTGGTGCAGACCCAGAACGGCGACTGGTACTACATGGGATTCGTGGACGCCTACCCCGGCGGCCGCGTCCCGGCCCTGGCCCCGGTGACCTGGACGTCCGACGGCTGGCCCGTCCTGCAGACCGTGAACGGCAGGTGGGGGACGCAGTACCCCTACCCGAACGTCCCGCGCCCGCCGCGCGAGGTGAAGCCGCCGACCGGGGTGGACACCTTCGCCGGCACGCAACTCGGCCCGGAGTGGGAGTGGAACCACAATCCCGACACCAGCCGCTTCTCGGTGAACAACGGCCTGCGCCTGCAGACGGCCACGGTCACCAATGACCTCTACAACGCCCGCAACACCCTCACCCACCGGATCCTCGGCCCGAGTTCGACCGCGACCGTCGAACTCGACTTCTCCGGGATGCGGGACGGCGACCGCGCCGGGCTGGCGATGCTGCGCGACTCCTCCGCCTGGATCGGCCTCAAACGCGACGGCACCACGACCCGCGTCGTGATGACCAACGGGCTCACCATGGACGGGAGCTGGAACACCACCGGCACGGGGACAGAGGCGGCGAGCGCCGCGGTGTCCGGCGACCGGATCTGGCTGCGCGTCAACGCCGACATCCGCCCGGGCAGCGGCAGGCAGGCCCGCTTCTCCTACAGCACCGACGGGGTGAACTTCACCTCGCTCGGCCCCGCGTTCACGATGGGCAACGCCTGGCAGTTCTTCATGGGCTACCGCTACGCGATCTTCAACTACGCCACCCGGTCGCTCGGAGGCGCCGTCACCGTCAACCGCTTCGCCCTGACCACGCCCTAGCTCCGCGACGGGAGCCGGCTCCGGGCCCGCGGCCGGCTCCCGTCCCGGTTCCGAACGGTCCTGGTCACCGGCAACGGTGACCAGGACCGTTCGTGGGAGCCATGAGCGCCGGCCGGGCCCTCGCCGGTCCTGAGGTCCGTACGGGCGTCAGCGCGAGATCCGTACGGGCGTCAGTGTGGGGGCCGGCTGCGTGGGGGTGGGGTGTGGTCGCGTTGGAAGGTCGCGTAGAGCCACCACAGGGACGGCAGCAGCAGGACGGCGCCCACGGCGAGCGAGCCGAGGGTGGCGGCCAGGACGCTGGGGGTGGCGGCGGCCTCGGTCAGGCTGACGCCGGGAAGCAGGAGGGGGTACTGGCCCACGCCCCAGCCCCACAACAGCCCGGCCACGGCCAGCGCCGCGGTGAGGCGGACGGCCAGGTAGGCGCGCCGCCACAGCAGCACGAGAGAGACCAGCCCCGCGGCGATCGACAGCACCAGCAGCGGCAGCGCCCGGCCCGCGGTGAGCTGGGCGAACAGCGGCGGCACGTCGGCGCGTAGCACCAGAAGACCGGCCCCCGACATCAGCCCCACGACGGCGCCGCAGGCCAGGGCGCGGCGCCGGAACTCCTCCGCCAGGTCATGCTCGCCCGCGCGCTGGGCGTCGCGGGTCAGGTACACGGCGGCGAGGTAGGCGGCGGCGCCGACCGCCAGCGCGCCGGCGGCCACGGAGGTCGGGTTGATCCAGCTGGAGACGGTGTCGCCTGCTGCGATGCCCGCCGGGACCCGCCCGGAGGCGATCGCGCCGGCCACCGCGCCCAGGAAGAACGGCGTGACGACCGAGGAGAAGGCGAAGGCCGCGCCGAACAGGCGGCGCTGCCACAACCGGGTGGAGACCTTGCGGAAGGCGAAGGCGGCGCCGCGGGCGATGATGCCCAGCGCCGCCAGGGTAAGCGGGATGTACAGGGTGGAGGCCACGGCGGCGAACACGGCGGGGATGCCGGTCCACATCAGGACGATCACGAAGATCAGCCAGACGTGGTTGGCCTCCCACACGGGTCCGATGGAGTGCTCGATCAGGTCCCGCCGGCGCCGTCCCGAACGGGAGCCGCCGGCCAGCAGGTCCCAGACGCCGCCGCCGAAGTCGGCCCCGCCGAACAGGACGTACGCGGTCAGGCCTACCCACATGACGGCGAGGGTGATCTCCGCCAACGGCATGATCACACCACTCTCTCATCGGCGACGTCCGGTTCCTGGGGCGCGACGGGCACCGGCCTGTCGCGGGCCAGGCGGCGGAGGACGTACACGGTCGCGACCGTCAGCACGACGTACACCAGGCTCACCAGCACGAAGCCCCACACCAGGCCGGGCGCGGGGTTGACCGCCTCTGCGGTGCGCATCACGCGGTAGACGATCCACGGCTGGCGTCCCACCTCGGTGACGACCCAGCCCGACTCCAGGGCCAGCACGGCGGCCACTCCGGAGACCGCGGCGGCGCGCAGGAACCACGGTGAGCTCGGCAGGTCGCGACGCCGGATCCAGGCCACGGCCAGCCAGGCCGACAGCGCCAGCAACGCGAACCCCGCGCCGACCATGATCTGGAAGGCCCAGTGCACCACGTTGACCGGCGGGTGGTCGGCGAGCGGCACCCGGTCCAGCCCCATGATCTCGGCGCCGGTATCCCAGTGGGCCAGCAGCGACAGCCCGTTGGGTATCTCCAGGGCGTAGCGCATCTCGCCGTCCAGGGCGATGCCGCCCAGGTGCAGCGGCACACCGCTCCGGGTGTGGAACACCCCTTCCATCGCGGCGAGCTTGACCGGCTGGTTGTCCGCGACGAAGTGGGCCGCCCAGTCGCCCACGACGATCTGCGCCGGGGTGACGACGGCCGCGACCGTCAGCGGCAGCAGCAGGCCGAGGCGGTGGTAGCGGTCGCGGCGCCCGCGCAGCATGGCGACTCCGTAGACACCGGCGATGCCGAACCCGGCCACCATGAACGCCGCCAGGATCATGTGCACCGTCTGCGGCGGCGTCGCCGGGTTGAACATCGCCGCCCACGGATCCACCGCCACCACCCGGCCGCCCTCCGTCCGGAAGCCGGTCGGCTGCTGCATCCACGCGTTGGCCGTGACGACGAAGAAGGCGCTGGCCACCCCGGCCAGCACGATCGGGATGCCGGCGAGCATGTGGGCCACCGGAGGCATCCGGTCCCAGGCGTACAGGTAGACGCCGAGGAAGATGGCCTCGATGAAGAAGGCGATGCCCTCCAGGGCGAACGGCAGGCCGATGACCTGGCCGTACAGACCCATCAGTCCCGGCCACAGCAGGCCCATCTCGAACGACAGGATCGTCCCCGACACCGCGCCGACGGCGAACAGCACGCCCATGGCCCTGGCCCATCGGCGGGCCAGCAGCCGGTAGTGGACGTCGCCGCGACGGTGCCCGCGCCACTCGGCCATCAGCGTGATGGCCGGCATGCCCACGCCCAGGCACGCCAGGACGATGTGCCAGCCCAGGGACAGCGCCATCTGCGCGCGAGCGGCGCCGAGGCCGGCGGCACCGGCGACGGCCGGCAGGTCAGCGATCATCATGATCCACCCCCGATGACTGGTGGAGCGCCGCGGCCGGTGATGATCAGCACCGGGACGAAGGGCGACCGGGACGGACGGCCGTCCCAAGGAACGGGCCGCGAGGCCCTTACCCCTCCGTGCCTGCCCGATCTTCCGGCCCCGGCAAACCTCCGTCCTTCCCTGGACGCGGAAGGCCTACTTCTTACGGTGTGCGAACGGTGGCGGGCCGGGCCGGGCCCGCGGGCGGGGCGCGGCCTACGCTCGGCCGGGTGAGGGTACTCGTGACCGGTTCGGCCGGGTTCATCGGTGGTCATGTCGTGGAAGCGCTGGCAGAGGCCGGGCATGACGTGGCGGGGTTCGACCTGCGCGACGGACAGGACGTGCGCGACGACGCCGTGCTGGACCGGGCGCTGCCCGGCGTGCGGGCCGTGGTCCACCAGGCGGCCAAGGTCGGCCTGGGCGTGGACGTCGCCGACCTGCCGGACTACACCTCGGTCAACGCCTACGGCACCGCCGTCCTGCTGGCGGCGATGGCCCGGCATGGCGTGCGCCGGCTGGTGCTGGCCTCCTCGATGGTGGTCTACGGGGAAGGCGCCTACGACTGTCCCCGGCACGGGCGCGTGCGGCCGGGCCCGCGCACGGCCGCAGACCTGGCGCGGGGGTCGTTCGAACCGCGCTGCCCCCGGTGCGGCTCTCCGGCGGTCTCCGCCACGATCGGCGAGGACGCCCCGCTCGACCCGCGCAACGCCTACGCCACCACCAAGCTCGCCCAGGAGCACCTGGCCGCCAACTGGGCCAGGGAGACCGGCGGCACGGCGGTCGCCCTGCGCTACCACAACGTGTACGGGCCGAGGATGCCCAGGGACACGCCGTACTCCGGCGTGGCGGCCATCTTCCGGTCCGCCCTGGAGGCGGGCCGAGCGCCGAAGGTGTTCGAGGACGGCGGGCAGCGGCGCGACTTCGTGCACGTCCGCGACGTCGCCCGCGCCAACCTCGCCGCCCTGTCCGGCGGGACGCCTGGGGCACTGGCGGCGTACAACATCGCCAGCGGCGAACCTCACACGGTGGGCGAGATGGCCGCCGCGCTCGCCGCGGCGCGAGGTGGCCCCGAGCCGGTCGTCACCGGGGAGTACCGGCTCGGCGACGTGCGGCACATCGTGGCCTCACCCGTCCGGGCCGCCGAGGACCTCGGCTTCCGGGCGCACGTCGCCTTCGCCGAGGGCATGAAGGAGTTCGCCGACGCCCCCCTCGCCTGACCCCGCACGTCACCAGGGGGAGGCGACCAGTGCCTGCAGCAGCAGGCCGGTGAGGGCCTGCGCGGCGAGCATGCGGCGTCCGGGCGCGTACGCCGCCGCCAGGCCGATCCAGACGGCGAAGGGCACCCAGATGCGTTCCACCTCTCCCCGGGTCACCCCGCTGACGTCCAACGCCAGCACCGCCGCCATCGCCGCCGCCACGATCGCGGCGACGCCGTCGCCACGCGCCCGGTCCGTCACGACGGTGACGGCACGCCGGAGACGCGTCCGACTCGTCCCGGCGACGCCGCCCGGGGCGATGTCGGCGTCGGGGGCCGTGCCGGCGCCGGGCCGGCGATCACGGTCGGCCGGGTCGACGGCGGGGCGGCCGGTGAGGCCCCGAACGGCGCGGACGGCGCGGACGGCGCGGAAGAGCCCCGCGGTGGTGGCCGGGCCGGTGACCAGGGCGAGGACGCCGAGGTTGGCCACCAGGAAGTACAGGTAGGGCCGGGCGGCGCCCGGGTCGGCGGCCCACTCCGCATGGGTGGCCGCCACCCCGGCGGGCCACCAGAAGCCCGCCGCCGCGAACGCCACGGTCACGGCCGCCGCTCCCGCCAGCGCGGCGAGCACGGCCCGGCGCGGCAGGCGTACCAGCACGGCGGCCGTCGCCGGGATCGCCAGGTAGGGGACCAGGCCGTAGCTCAGATACGGCAGCGCGCCCAGCAGCACCCCCGCGCCCGCCGCGAACCACGTCCTGGCCGCGGTGCTCCCGCCGAGGACGAGCAGCGCGACGCCCCACGCGCCGACGCCCGCGAAGAAGGCGTCCATCGTGGTGGCGATCCAGACCGAGACCGGCGCGAGGGCCAGGTACGGCAGCGCGCGCCGCGCCGCCTGCTCGCCCGCCAGGCGGCGCACGGTCAGGCCGATCGCCACCACGGCCGAACAGCCGACGATGATGACGAGAATCGCCGCCCACAGCGGCCCGTCCAGTCCCACGGCCGCGAGCGCCCAGACGACCAGCACCGGCAGCGGCGGATGCCCGCGTACGTGCGTCGGATACTCCGGCAGCCGCTGGGTGAAACCCGCCAGCCAGCCGAGCGGGTCGTCCCCCACCGCGGGCAGCGCCGCCAGGTACTCCTGAGGATGGGTGAACGGCGCGGCCGGCCCGTCGGCCGACATCGCCAGCAGGACCGTCCAGGCGAGCGCGAAGCCGTAGGCGACCAGAGACGCCCGCCAGAACCCGCCCCGCCTGACCAGAGCGGGAAGGATCTGTACCGCGACGGCGGCCATGACCGCCGCCGGCAGGAGCGTGACCGTGAGGACCCGGAAGTGGGCGTGCAGCGGCGGCAGGTGGTCGATGCGGAGCACGCCGAGCCCGTGCAGCACCGCGCCGGCCGCGAAGCAGCCGGCGACCAGCGCCCCCCACACCACCAGCGCCCCCCGCCCGGCCACCACCTCACGACCGGCGCCCGCTCCACGTCCGGCCGGGGCCTCGCTCTCGGCCGGGCGGGCCGTGAACCGGGACGCGAGCCGGGATGCGAGCATGGCCGCGATGGCGGCGAGGGCGATGACGGCCAGGACCAGGAGCAGGTTGCGTCCGTAGTCCAGCGGCAGCAGCGACGGGTTGTCGGCTCGCCGGCCGATGCCCAGCACCATGGGCAGCGCGATCAGGCAGCACACCGCCGCCACGCCCAGCGCCGCTCGCACCCAGAACCGGTACGGCTCGCGCACCGCCCCGGCGAGGGCGGCGGCCGCCATGACGAGCGGCACGAGGACGCCGTCGTGCGCGGCGATCAGCCCGCCGAACCACAGGGCCCAGCCGAGCGGGTCGGTGCGGTGGGCGTCCACCGCCAGACCGCCGAGCCCGGTGACGACCAGCGCGCCGCCCGCGCCGTACCCCGCCCATCGCGGCCACCGGCGGCGGGACGCCGCGGCCGGAGCGCCCGCCATGGCGCCGGAGGTCGCGACGGGCTCGTCCACGGCGTTCCCGGAGACGTCGAGCGGCTTGTCCGGGAGGTCGTGGGAGTCGACGGCCGGCCGTGTGCCGACTCCGGCCGCCTCGCGCGCCTCTGCCGCCTCGGGCGGCTCGTTCATGAGACCACCACCTCGGTGACCCACTTGGTCTGCAACACTCCGGGCCGGTCGGGCGCGATGAGGCGGACCGGGAAGCCGTGGTCGGGCGCGAGCGGCGCGCCGTTGAGCCGCAGGGCCAGCAGCGTCAGGGGGTCGCGCCAGTGCGGCGGACGCACCTCGCTGGACCGGTAGGCTCCGCCCCGCTCCAGCGACTCGACCGTGACCACGGCGTCGCCGGCCGCGCCCGCCCGCGCGAGCAGGTCGCGCAGCCGGATCCCGGTCCACTCGGCGTCGGCGCTCCACCCCTCGACGCAGGAGATCGGCAGCCGGACGGTGTGCTGCGGCAGCCGCAGCAGATCGGCGTAGGCGAAGGACAGCTCGGCGCGGACCGCGCCGGTCACCCGCAGGCGGTACCCCGGGTCGCCGGCGGCCCCGGTCACGCCGGCGGCGGCCGCCGTCTTGTTCACCGGGACGCCCTGCGGGCCGACGCCCTGGGCGCGCGGGGCCAGGACGGCGAGCCGGGACAGGGGCGGGTAGGTCTCCCCCACGGTGACCAGGACGGTGAGCCCGGAGGCGGCGGCCACGGTGGCGAGGAACCGCCGCCTGCCCGTGGCGTCCGGACCGACCGGCTCCCGGGTCCACAACCGCGCGCGGACCTTCGCCCACTCGTTGACCACGTGGACGACCAGCGCGCCGTAGACCAGGTAGGCCGTCCAGTAGTGCGCGGCGGTGAACGAGAACGGCCACAGGTAGGCGTAGGAGATGTTGAGCAGTCCGGTGACGAGCTGGAACAGCGAGCCGCCCACCAGGAGCAGCACGAGCGCCCGTTCCACCGCGTGCGACGCCGACCGGAACGGCGGCCACTGGAACAGCTTGGGGTAGACGGTCCACAGCTTGGCCAGCAGCAGCGGGATCGTCGCGAGCCCGCCGATGACGTGCACGCCCTGGGTGACGCGGTAGAGGTTCACCGGCCGGGACGGCCAGAGCAGCCACGCGGGCGGGTGCTGCATGAAGTGGCTGACCAGCCCGGTGGCGAACGCGGCCGTGAAGGCGCCCCCGAGCCACACGCCGAGCTGGGCGGCCACCCGTTCCGAATGCAGCGAGCTGCTGAACCGCCCGGACACGCCTCGCACGAAGCCCTCCGCCCGGGTGTTCAGGGCGGTCAGGTCAGGGCGGCGAACCATCGTCCCGCCTCGTTCCAGTGGTCGGCGGCCGGGAAGCCGCAGCGCCTGGCCAGCGGCTCGATGTCGTCGGCGGAGACCGTCGCCCAGGTGAACCACTCGGCCACCCGGCCGCCGTGGCGCAGCCGTACCCGCTCAACCCCGCTCGGCGTGCCGGGCGGCGCCAGTTCGGCGAGCACCGCGCCGCCGGGACGCACCAGCTCGCGCAGCCGCCGCAGCAGCGCCACCGGGTCGCCGCCGATGCCGATGTTGCCGTCGGCCAGCAGGGCCACGGCCCACCGGCCGGTGCCCGGCAGCGGCTCGAAGACGTTCCTGCGCAGCGCGGGACCGCCGGCGCCGCGCGTCAGCGCGACGGCCAGGGGGGTGATGTCGATGCCGAGGACCGGGACGCCCATGCGGGCGAGCGCCGAGGTCAGCCGGCCGGGACCGGAGCCGACGTCCAGCGTCGGACCGTCGCACCTGTCCAGCAGCCGGCGATCGCCGGCGATGGGCCGCAGCCAGCGTTCGGCGGCCAGGGGGCGGACTCTGCCGTCGGAGTACTCGACGTCCACGTCCTCTCCCTGCAACGCGTCTTCGTAGAGGGCGCCGATCACGCGGCAACCTCGCCCTCGCCCGGTGCCGCGGCCGGAGAGCCGGCGGAAGCCTGGGCACCGGTGGTAGCCGGGGCGCCGCCCCTTTCACCTGCCGGCCGGCCGAGGGCGGGGAATTCCGCCGGGCGATCGGTCGCGTCGGACTTCTTGATCACTCTGCGACCTTACAGCGGAAGGCGTTCGTCAACCCTTACGAAGCTGTGACGTGATGTCCCACCTACGCTCACAGGTAGGTTGACCTGGGAGTACGCGTGCCACCGAGGAAGCGGGGCGCCGACGGCGGAATACCGTTTCCAAACAGGGACCGATAAGCGTGAGAAATTATCGCTGAACCGGTTCATATAACAAGTGTGACGATGATCTCCCACTCTTCGCGCGGCGACCGCGCCCGCGCGGGCGGCGGGGCCGTCCCCGCCCGCCGCACGCGAAGTTATCCACAGTTTCCACAGAGTCGTACACAGGTTCGAATATGATCTCCACCGGTACCGGCGGGGCGTCCGCCGGTCAGTCCGTCGTGGAGACGGGCAGCCACACGCGCATGCCGGACGGCCCGCGCTGTGCCCACGAGTGGTACGGCCGCAACGGCACGTCGAACCACCCGCCGCCCGCCTCGTCGCCGGCCGGGCCGCCGCCCGCGGAGTAGGCCCAGCCGGCGTCGCCGTACGAGACCAGCCGGCCGCGCACACCCGCGCCCCCGGCGTCCTCAAGCGGGCCGGACGCCGGGTCCACGACCAGGGCGTCGAGCCCGTCGGGGCCTGGAAGGTCGCGCGACTCCACGCACATCACCTCGGGGCCGCGCTCGACGGCGACGCAGCCGCGCACCGCGTCGATGCGCGGGTCGGGCCAGGTGAAGCGGGGCCGTACCGGCAGTTCGAGGATGATCACCTCGCCCGCCCGGAAGGCCCGCCGGATCGTGGCCGTGCCGGGGCCGACCGGCCGCGTCCGCCCGCCTTCGGTCACCGTGGCCCCGTCCGCCCACGCGGGCACCCGCAGCGACAGGGTCCACGGCGACGGAGCGTCGGCGGCGATGTGGACGCGGACGGTCCCGGTCTCGGGGTAGGCCGTCTCGACGTCGACGGCCACCCGCCGCCCGTCCGGCAGGTCGGCGCGGATCACGGAAGGGGCGTACTGGTGGATCTGCAGGCCGTCGTCGTCGGTCGTGGCGAGGTAGCCGCCGAGGCCGGCCAGCGTGCGGGCGACGTTGGTGGGACAGCAGGAGACCTCGAACCACGCGGCCCGGGTGCCCCCCTCTGCGCGGGGGCTCACCTCGTCGGCGACGGCCTCCTTGCCGGGAACCCGCTGGTGCAGGGGGTTGGCGTAGAAGAACGCCGTCCCGCCGGGGCTCGGCGAGGTCGCGACGACGTTGTAGAGCGTCCGCTCGATCAGGTCGGTGTAGCGGACGTCGCCGGTGGCGAGGTACAGCCGCCAGGACACCATGACGGAGGCGACGCCCGCGCACGTCTCGCAGTAGGCCCGGTCGGGCGGCAGCTCCCAGTCCTCGCCGAAGCCCTCGTCCTGGTGGCGCGAGCCCATGCCGCCGGTGATGTAGGTCCGGCGCGCCACCGAGCGCTCCCACTGCCGTTCCACCGCGCGCAACAGCTCGTCGTCGCCGCGTTCGACGGCGACGTCCACCGCGGCCGCCGTGAGATAGAGGGCGCGCACGGCGTGGCCGCGCCAGACGCCGGCCTCCCTGATCGGCACGTCGTCCTGGAAGTACGCGCGTCCCAGCGGGACGTCGCGGAGTGTGCCGTGGCCGCGGCGTTCGAGGAACAGGCGGGCCTGCTCGACGTAGCGGTCCTCGCCCAGCGCCCGGCCGAACTCGGCCAGGCCGACCTCGATCTCGGGGTGGCCGCAGATCTTCCGCATCCCCGTCTCGCCGAACGTACGGCACACGTGGTCCGCGGCGCGCCGGGCGACGCGGACCAGTTCGTCCTCGCCCGCCGTGCGCAGCCGCGCCACCGCGGCCTGCAGGAGGTGCCCGGTGTTGTAGAGCTCGTGGCCCATCTCAAGGTCGCTGTAGCGCGGCGGCCGCCCGGGGTGGCCGAAGCAGGTGTTGAGGTAGCCGTCGGGGTCCTGCGCCCGGGCGACGCGCGCGGTGAGCCGCTTGATCGCGGCCTCCGCCCCAGCGTCGCCGGTGCGGCCGAACTCCCAGGCGAGCGCCTCCAGCAGCTTGTAGACCTCCGAGTCGGAGAACGACCAGCCGGGACGGTCGGCGGACGTCGTCCCGTCGGCGACGCGGTCGAAGTTCGCCAGCCAGCCGAGGCGTTCCATCCACTCCTCGCAGTGGGCGAGCGTCGCGGCGGCGTTCACGGCCTGGCGCTCGCCCCAGAAGCCGCCGGTGACCGCCGCCTGCGCGAGGCCGAGGGGACGCGCCCGTCCGTGGGACGGGACCACGGGGCGGCCGCCCGCCGGGTCGGCGACGGGGCGGGCGGCCGCCGGATGGGCGCCGGTCCGGCGGGGTTCGGTCATGTGCTGAGCCTTTCGCGTCGTCACGGTGGTCAGTCCTTCACGGCGCCGGCGGTGACGCCGGCCGCGATGTAACGCTGCGCGAGGACGAGGAGGAAGGCGGCCGGGATCGAGGCGATCACCGCGGTCGCCATGATGGAGTTCCACTGCGTGGTGTTGTTGCCGATGTAGCGATAGATGCCGAGCGTGATCGGGATCGTGTCGCTGTTGCGGTTGAGGGTCGAGGCGAAGATGAAGTCCGACCAGGCCCACAGGAACGCGAACAGCGAGACGGTGATCACCGAGTTGCGGCTCAGCGGCAGGATCACCGACCGGAACGTGCGCCAGGTGCTCGCCCCGTCGATCTGGGCCGCGGCCATGAGCTCGGCGGGGATGCCCGCCATGAACGCGCGGAAGAGCAGCACCCCGAACGGCACGGCCAGCGTCGAGTCGGCGACGATCAGGCCCCCGATGGTGTTCAGCATGCCGAGCCTGATGTAGATGGCGTAGAACCCCATGGCCATGACGACGCCGGGGATCATCTGCGCGACGAGCAGCACGAAGTCCAGGCCTCCGCCGCCGCGCGGCCGCAGCTTGGCGAGCGCGAACCCGGCGGGCAGCGCCACCACCAGGGTGAGGACGACGGTGCCGAGGCCGATGAACAGGCTGGTGGCCAGCGCGGGCAGCTGCTGGCCGAGCGCGGCGGTGTACCCCTCGAACGTGGCGTCCCACGGGAACCAGTGCGGGGGGTCGGCGCGCATGTCGCTCGTCTTGGTGAGCGAGACGTTGACCATCCAGTAGACCGGGAAGAGCATCAGCCCTACCAGCACGATGCCCAGCGCGGTCTTCCACCAGGAGCGGTGCCCGGTCATCCGCGTTCCTCCTTGCGCCGCAGGTACACGTGGGCGAGACCGGCGGCGAACGCGATGAGGATCAGCAGGTTGCCGACGGCCGCCGCCGGGGAGAAGTCGGGCTGCCCCGTGCCGAACGCCTCCCGGTAGGACCAGATGGCCAGCGTGGTGGACGCGTCCGCCGGGCCTCCCCTGGTCATGATCCAGATGATGTCGACGACCTTGAGCGTGTAGATCAGCCCCAGCAGCAGCGTGATCGCAGACACCGGGCGCAGCAGGGGGAAGGTGATGCGGCGGAAGCGCTGCCACGCGTTCGCCCCGTCCAGACCCGCGGCCTCGTACAGGTCGGGCGAGATGTTCTGCAGACCGGCGTACAGGATGACCAGGTTGAACGGGATCCCGAGCCAGATGTTGGCGATGGTGACCGCCAGCAGCGAGGTGTCGGGGGAGGTGAGCCAGTTGATCTGGCCGATCCCGAACGCCTGCAGGGCCGCGTTCACCACGCCGTTGTCGCTGTTGAGCATCCACGACCAGGTGGAGGCCGAGACGATCAGGGGCAGCAGCCACGGGACGAGGAACATCGCGCGCAGCACCGCCGACAGGCGGAAGTTGCGGTGGAAGAACACCGCGAGGGCCAGGCCGATGGCGTACTGGGCGGCGATGGAGCCCAGGGTGAACACGACGGTGTTGCGCAGCGCCCGCAGGAAGGTGTCGCCGGACAGCACGTCCTGGTAGTTGGCCAGGCCGACGAAGTCGGGGTCGCCCCGCACGAACGCGCGCGGGGTGTAGTCGTGCACGCTCAGCTCGATGTTGCGGTACAGCGGGTAGGCGTAGAAGACCAGCAGGTAGACCAGCAGCGGAGCGAGGAAGGCGACGGCCGTCCACCGCCCGGAGCGCGGGGCGCCCGGACGGGGACGGCGCGCACGGCCGTCGTTCCCCGCCGGACTCCCCGCGCCGCCGTCCGATGCCGGGACCGGGCCGGTACGAAGGGCAGTCATCGGTCTCAGTCGCCGATGGCCTGCTTGGCCTGGGCCTGCGCTTCCTTCAGCGCGTCGGCGGGCGAGGCCGCGCCGCTGAGCGCCTTCTGCACCGCGGTCCACAGCGCCTCGGAGATCTTCGGGTAGTTCGTGCCGAGGTTGTCGCTGGTGCGGCCCTTGGCCGAGCGGACCGCCTCCACCCACGGCTTGAGGCCGGAGTCCTCGGCGAGGATGGCCTGCTGCCCCTCGGCGGTGGAGGGGATGTAGTAGGCGAACGTCTTGCCCGTCTCTACCAGGCCCTCGGGCGTGGTCATGCACTCGACGATCTTCTTGGTGGCGGTGTAGCGCTTGGTGTCCTTCTGCATCGGCACCGTGATGAACTCACCGCCCGTCGGCGCGGGGGCCGCGCCGCCCGCCTTGGCGGGGATCTGGATGACGCCGGTGGGGAACTTCGCCTTGGCGGCGCTGTTGATCTGCCAGGTGCCGTTCTCGGCGAAGGCGAAGTCGCCGGTCAGGAACTCCTCCCAGGTGGTGTTCTGGGAGTTGCTGATGACGGAGTTGGGGGCGATGCCGTCCTTGACCCACGTGCGCCACAGGTCGAGCGCCTCGACGGCCTGCGGCGAGTCGAGCTGGGTGAGCTGCGCGCCGGAGCCCCAGAACCACGGCAGGAACTGGAAGGAGCCCTCCTCGGTGCCGATCGCCGCGAACGTGATCGGCTTCTTGCCGGCGTCCTTGACCTTCTTCAGCGCCGCGCCGAACGACTTCCAGTCCGTGATGGAACCGGGGTCCACGTCGGCGGCGTCGAGGATCTTCTTGTTGTAGTACAGCGCGAGCGTGTTGGCGCCGATGGGGATGCCGTAGGTCTTGCCGTCGAGCTCACCGGCGGCGATGAGGTTCTTGTCGAACTTCGCCGTGTCGAGGCCGAACTCGTCCATGGTGGCGAGCATGCCGGCGTCCGCCAGGGTGGAGACGACGGGGTTGTCGAGCAGGATGACGTCGGGCGCGGTTCCCTCCTGGCCGGCGAGCAGCGCCTGGTTCGTCAGCGCGGTGGTGTCGTAGGCGGTGCGCTTGACGGTGACGCCGGCCTGCTTGGCGCAGGCGTCCACGCGCTTCGCCCAGGCGGAGTCGGCGTCGTGCTGCGGGTAGGGGTCCCACCAGGTGTAGGTGGCGGCGGCGCCGTCGCCGGTCGCCGCCGTCCCGCCGTCGCCGCCGCCGCTGCCGCCGCTGGGAGCGGACGCGCAGGCGGTCAGCGTGCACAGGGCGAGGGCGGCGACTCCGAACGCGGCCTTGGCCGGGAAAGATGTACGGTGCATCGGATCACTCCAGATGTGTTAGCGATCACATCGCGCATTTCGGGGGGTGGTAACGCGCTTTGGGGCCCGCGTTCGGCGGGCGGGGGACGGGTGGGTGCTACGCCGGAGGGCTGGTACTGCCCCGAGACACCAGCTCGGCGGAGATGAAGCGCACGACGTAGGGTTCTCTGCGCGCCGCGGCCGACTCGACGCGGCGCACGACCTGGCGCACCGCCATGGAGCCCAGCCGGTCCGGCGCGCTCTCGATGAACGAATAGGGCAGGGAGAAGGTCGCCGCGAACTCGGCGGAGTAGCGCCCGATGACCGACAGGTCCTCGGGCACCCGCAGCCCCCGTTCGTAGGTGACGGACGGCAGTGCCGCGGCGGCCGCTTCATTGTTGATCAGCAGGCCGGTCGCCGAGGGGTAGGTGTCGAGCAGGGTGTGCAGCAGACGCCCGACGGCCGGCTGCCGCGACTCGCCGTACACGGCGTGCAGGGTGACGCCGTGCCGTCGTGCCTGTTCCAGGGCCGCGTCCCGCAGGCGCCACACGTACGCGCCGCCCCGGGCCACCACGTGTTCGGGCTGCGAGATCAGGATGAGCTCGCGGTGGCCGAGCCGGTGGAGATGGTCCACCATGCCGCGCCCTGCCTCTTCGAAGTCGAGGTCGAACACGTCCAGCCCTGAGCAGTCGCCGGGCAGGCCGACGAGGGCCCCGGGCTGCGCCGCCGCGCGCAGGACGGGCAGCCGCGGATCGTCCTGCGCGATGTTCATCAGGACGACGCCGTCGACCATGCGGGAGTCGGTGATGCGCCGCAGCGCCCGGGAGCCCTCGGCCTCGGTGACCAGCAGCGTGTCATAGCCGAGGTCGCGGGCGGTGTCGGTGACGCCCTGGATGTACTGCATCATCGCGGGCGCGAACTCGTCTTTGTGGAACCGCGCGAGCAGACCGAGGACCTTGGTCTGGGAGGTGGCGAGCGCGCGGGCGCCCGCGTTCGGCGTGTAGTCGAGCGCCTCGGCGGCCGCGAGGACGCGCCGGCGCACCTCCTCCGAGATGGGCCGCTTGCCCGACAGCGCGTAGGACGCCGTGCTGCGGCTCACCCCGGCCTCCCGGGCCACGTCTCCGATCGTCGCCACTCGCACCTCCTCCATTGAACCGGTTCGACGATTAGCCAAGCCATTGCTTCCCCGAATCGCGCCCCGGCCGCCGCGGTGCAGAACGCCGCATCCGGGAAGTACACAGGCCACACCGCCCTTGACTCGGCACGTCTCAGGCGGCGATCACCGGTGAACGTTCGGATCGGCGAACCGGTTCAACGATGTGCTCGACGTTACTCGGAGATGAAGCCACGTCAATAGCATGTTTCCGGCTATATCGAATCGTGACTCGCCGTAGCGCCGGCGGCGCGGCGCGACGGCCGGGAAGCGGGCAGCACAAGGTGACCGTCCGCGCCCCCGGACCGTGGGGGCGCGGACGGCCACGCGGGCCGCGCCGGCCGGTCAGGTGAGCTGGATGTAGTCCAGCTCGGCGTAGCCGGTCCCGCCGCCGAAGGAGGGCGACCCCTTGGCCAGGCGGATCACGTTGTAGCCGGCCCGGAGGTTCACAGTGGTGGCCACCGTGGCGCCGAACTGGCCCCAGCCCGAGGTGGGCGGATAGCTCACGGTGGTCCAGGCCCCGCCGTTCCAGGCGAGGCCCTGGGTGGCGGTGGCCCCGGTCCCGTTCGCGTACCCGATGGTCATGGTGTACGAGCGGGCGGACGGCACGTTGACGACGAAGTCGACGTAGCTGTCGGTGCGCGGCGTGCCGGAGTTGTCGATGCGGCCGACGTACCCCCGGCCGGACGCGCTCGCCGAGGTGAGCCGCTGGGCGCGGAAGACCGAGGCGTTCTCGGCCTCGTAGCGCTGCTGGTAGGACGGCACCCCGCTGACCGGCTGGACGACCAGGTTGTAGGCGCTGGTGGCCGACATGTTCGGCACCGGCACACTGATCTGGCCGTTGCTGACCGTATAGGTGCTGGTGGAGATCGTGGTGGGCGCGGACACGGCGGTGAACCGGCCGCCGGCCGGGGTGGACTGCAGCGTGACCCGCACGCTGGAGCCGAGGGCGCCGAGGCCGGTGACGCGCACGGTGTTGGTGCCGGACTCGTTGCCGAACACCACGTTGACGATCTTGCGGGTGCCGTCGTAGGCGGCGAAGCCGTCCAGCCCGGTCTGGGTGGCGGGCGTGGTGGCGACCATGTCGCCGGCCATGTCGCCGTACCACTTGTACAGCCACCAGGTGCCGGTGGGCTGGTTGTTGTTGACGACCAGGCCGTTCATCGTGCCGTACTCGTACCAGAACGCCCGGTGCGCGGACTCCACCCCCGCGCGCTCGAACTTGGCCACGTAACTGGCCACCCGGCCCGGCACGTCGACCTCTCCGGTCGCGGCGTACTCGTTGATGGAGATGCGCCGCGGGCTGATGCCCAGCGACGACTCCAGTGCGCGGTAGTCGGCGATGTCACCGGCGACGCGCGCGGGGTCCACCAGCTCGTGCCAGCAGATGATGTCGGGCAGCGTGCCGGTGGCCTTGGCGTTGGAGAGGAAGGACGACATCCAGGAGCGGTTGTAGGTCGCCGTGCTCGGCCCGACGATCGGGGTCTGCGCGTCCAGCGCGCGCACGGCCCGGTAGGTGCGGGTCCAGCCGTCGTTGAACGAGCCGGCGGCGGCGGTGTCCCACGTCCAGTCGGGCTCGTTCCACAGCTCCCAGCCGATGATGTTGGTCACGCCGGTCGCTCCCAGCCGCGCCCGCACCATGGTGTCCACCTTGGCGAGCCAGTCGTTCCAGCTCACCCACCGGTAGGGGAAGTTCGGGTAGATGTCGGGCATCCGGATGAACTCGCCGGCGCCCACCCGGGTGGCCTGCGGGGCGACCAGAAGCGCGTCGCCGCCGGGCGGCTGGCCGTTCGGCCGCTGACCCACCCCGGGGGCGGGCTGGGTCAGCGAGTTGACCTTGATCGGCAGCAGGGTGGAGTCGGCCGGTCTGCCGTTCTCGGCCAGCCCGTACAACCCGCCCGAGGCGACGTGGGTCACCGGCCGGAACGGCTGGGCGACGTTGACGGTGAGCGTGGCGCCGGCCGCCTCGGCGGGGGCCGAGGGGACGAGCGCCCCCACCGCCACGGTGACCAGGGCCGCGGCCAGCCGGACGGCTCTGGCGCGGCGGGGTTTGCGCTGGGATCTGTGCACGGGCCTACCTCGTTTCGTCGGATCGTCGATGCCGGTGAGGTGAAACCGGACCGCGTCCCCCCGAGGCGGCGCACCGCGCCGCGGGCGGTCCCTTGCAGACGGCGGGCCGTGCGGGAACGGCCCGTCCGGTCATCCCGCGGCGGCCACCGGAACCCACACGCGCATCGGGCCCTCCGTCCGGTTCCCCCACAGGAAGTACGGCACCGCCGTGAGGGCGAGCGGGGCGCCCGGCCGCTCCCGCGCCTCGCCGGCGGCGTAGAGCGGCGCGTCCGCCGCGTCCGCCGGCAGCCCGGTCGTGTGCAGCACGACCGGGACGTCCTCTCGCCCGGCCGTCGTGACGGGCGCCGCCGGGTCCAGCCGGACGTCCTCCAGAAGGGCGCCGGGCGGCAGATCGGCCTGTTCCAGGCAGTACACGAGCGGCCCGCGGGTCAGGGCAGCGCAGCCGCGCACCGCGTCCACCCGAGGGTGCGCGGCCACCCGGCGGACGGGCATCTCCAGGTCCAGGACGACGCTCGTCGCCTCCCCCCAGGCCCGGGTCAGCCGCACGTACCCGTCCCGGGCCTCGGCCGCGACCGGCTCGCCGTCGACCAGGACCGTGTGCGAGGAGCACCAGGCGGGCACGCGCAGGGCCAGCGTCCACGGCTCGTCGCCGTGGCCGGCGTCGGTGGCCACGGTGAGCTCGACCCGTCCATGCCACGGGTAGTCGGTGCGCATCCGCACCGAAGCCGGGCCGGCCGCCACGGTGGCCGTGGCGTAGAGGTGGACGCGCAGCTCGTCGCCGCCGGTGGCCAGGTAGCCGTGCAGCGAGGACATCAGCCGGGCGATGTTGGGCGGGCAGCAGGCGCACGAGTACCAGGGCAGCCGGCGCGACGCCGACTCCTCCCCCGACGCCGCGTGGCCGGTGCGCACCTGGAGGGGGTTGGAGTAGAAGAAGCGCCTGCCGTCGGAGGAGACCGAGACGGCGACGGCGTTGTACAGCACCCGTTCCATCTCGTCGGCGTAGCGGGCACGGCCGGTGGCCAGCAGCAGCCGCCAGTTCCACTGGAAGCTCGCGATGGCCGCGCAGGTCTCGCCGTACGCCCGGTCGGGCGGCAGCTCGTACGCGTCGCCGTAGGCCTCGTCGCGGTGGCGGGAGCCGTGCGCTCCGGTGAGGTAGGTGCGGGCGCGGAAGGCGTCGTCCCACAGCCGCTCGGCGGCCGCCAGCAGTGCCGTGTCGCCGGTCTCCACGGCCACGTCCACCATGCCCGCCAGCAGGTAGAGCTGCCGCACGGCGTGCCCGGCGACCTCGGTCGCCTCGCGCGGCGGCACGTGGTCCTGGTAGTAGTGCGCGCCGAACCGTCCGTGGCCGAGCAGACCGCGGCCGCGCAGGTCGATGAAGCGGCGGGCCAGGTCCAGATAGGGACGGTGACCGGTGAGGCGGTGCAGCTCGGCCAGCGCGGTCTCGATCTCCGGGTGGCCGCAGACCTCCTCGACGCCGTCCGGCCCGAAGCGCTCCACCAGCAGGTCGGCGAAGCGGCGGGCGACGCGGACCAGCTCGGGGGCCACATCACTACGGGCGGCGGCGACCGCGGCCTGGATGAGATGGCCCGCGCAGTACAGCTCGTGGCTCCAGTCGGGCCTTCGCCAGCGCTGGTCGGGCTCGGCGACGGTGAAGTAGGAGTTGAGGTAGCCGTCGGGCCGCTGGACGCGGGCCAGCAGCTCGGTCGTCTCGTCGACGAAGCCGCGCAGGAAGGCGTCGCCGGGGGTGGCGCCGAGCTGCCAGGCCGCCGCCTCCAGCGTCTTGTGGACGTCGGAGTCGGCGAACCACATGCCACGGAAGGCGTGGGCGGTCCCATCGGCGGTCCCGGCTGCAGTCCCGGCTGCAGTCCCGTCGGCGGCCGCGCGGAGGTTGCCGAGATTGCCGCTCGCCTCCAGCCGCTCCACACAGTGGGGAAGGGTCTCCTCGGCGTTGCGGCGCTGCCACTGTCCGAGAAGGCCTTCCCCGCCCAGCCGCACCTGGTCCATGCTCAACGGGCGAAGGGCGGCGACGGCTTCGGGACCCGGGACGGCCGGGCCTGGGACGGCCGGGGATGTGAGAGTGGCCACGGCGTTCTCCGCCGGCTTCGGCTCGGTCATTCCCTGTCTCTGTCTCTCGTGGTGTCTCGTGACGTGCAGGAAACGCTAGGAAAACGATTTCCTGGACGTTACAACGGCTGATCGCGTGCGTCAATACCACGTTTCCACAGTGTGAAGACGACACGTGTCCGCCGCCCGCCAGACTGTAAAGTGAGCTGGAAGAAACGACGTCGGAAACCGAGGAAAAGATGGGAAAGCTGGAGCGTCACGCCACGATCGCCGACGTCGCGGCGCTGGCCGGGGTGTCGGTGGGCACGGCCTCCAAGGCGCTGAACGGGCGCGGGTCGCTCCGCGAGGAGACCCGCCTGCGGGTGCGCGAGGCCGCCGCACAGCTGAGTTTCCAGGTCAACGCGGGGGCGCGCAGCCTGCACTCGGGCCGCACCTACACGGTCGGCATGATCACGACGGACACCATCGGCCGCTTCAGCATCCCGGTCATGATGGGCGCCGAGGACGCCCTGGGCGCCGGGCAGATGTCGATCTTCTTGTGCGACGGGCGCGACGACCCCATCCGCGAGCAGTACTACCTCAACACGCTGCTCGGCCGCCGGGTCGACGGCATCATCGTCACCGGCAGGCGCACGCAGGCGCGGGCGCCCATCGGCGCGGGCCTGCCCATACCGGTGGTGTACGCCTTCATCAGCTCCACCGACCCGGGCGACTGCTCGGTCGTGCCGGACGAGGCCGGCGGCACCCGCAAGGCCATCGACCACCTGCTCGCCCTCGGCCGCCACCGCGTCGCCCACATCACCGGGCCCGAACACCACCACTCGGCGCAGGTGCGCTCGGCCGCGGCGGCCGGGCGACTGGCCGAGGCCGGCCTCTCCCTGGCCGCGCCGCCGCTGTTCGGCGAGTGGAGCGAGATATGGGGACGCCAGGCCGCGGGCATCCTGCTGACCCGGGGTGCCGAGTTCGACGCGGTCTTCTGCGGCAGCGACCAGATCGCCCGCGGTGTCTCCGACGCGCTGCGCGCCGCCGGGCGCGGGGTCCCGGGCGACGTCGCCCTCGTCGGCTTCGACAACTGGGACGTGATGGCCGAGAGCTCACAGCCGCCGCTCACGAGCATCGACATGAACCTCGAAGGGCTCGGCCGCTCGGCCGCCGAGATGCTCCTGGCCGCGATCAACGGCGCGCCGTCCCCCGGCCGCCACACCCACCCCTGCCAGCTCGTGGTCCGCGAGTCCACCTCGATCCCGCTGCCCTAGCGCGGTGTCCACTCACCTTGACCGCGCCCAAGGATCTCGCCGCCTCAGTGGGTGTGTTCTCCGGCGCCGAAACGGCCGGTCATCGGTACGGCGAAACCGGCGCCGCCCTTACGGCGGCCGGCCCGGCGAACGTCCGTGGACACCGCACTAGCGGTGGCGGCGGGTCAGCGTGAGCGCTCGCGGCGCCTCGGTGACGGCGGGCGGGAACGCGAGCGGCCCCGATCCGGGGGTGAGGGCGCCGAGGACGCGGGCGGCGGGCGCCCCGGTGCCCGCGGGGATGTTCCCCGGCAGGCCGTGCGCGGTGTGCCAGCCGATCAGGGCGAACGCGATCGCCTCCTTGTCGTCGGCCGGCGCGCCGTACTCGTCGCTGAGCCGCACGGTCACGCCGGGAAGCGCCCGGCGCAGGCCGTCCATGAGCACGGGGTTGCGGCATCCGCCCCCCGAGACGACGAGGAGGCCGGCGCCGCTCGCCGCCACGTCGCGGGCGACCGTGCGGACGGTCAGCTCGGTCAGGGTCGCGACGAGGTCGGCGGCGCCGGGCCGGGTGCCCGCCTTCGCCATCGCCTCCTCGACGTGGCCCAGGTGGAACAGTTCCTTGCCGGTGCTCTTCGGGGCGGGCAGCCGGTAGTACGGCTCGCCGAGCAGGACCGCGAGAAGGCCCTCGTCGACGGAGCCCGAGGCGGCGATGCGCCCGTCCACGTCGAACCCGCGGTCGTTCAGCCTCCGGCTCGCCACGACGGCGTCGATGAGCGCGTTCGCCGGCCCGATGTCGTAGGCGACGATGTCGCCGGGGCCGCGCAGCACCGTCATGTTCGAGATCCCGCCCAGGTTGAGCGCGGCGGCGGCGCCGCCGGAGTGGCCGGCGAGCAGCAGGACGTCGAGCAGGCAGACGAGCGGAGCGCCGTTCCCGCCCGCCGCGATGTCGCGGACGCGCACGTCGGACAGGACGGGCGCGCCCGTGCGTTCGGCGATCCACGCGGCGCCGCCGATCTGCAGGGTGCCAAGGGCGTGCGCGCCTTCGACCCAGTGGAACACCGTCTGCCCGTGGGAGACGATCAGGTCGACCGGCCCGGCCCGGCCGATCGCGGCGGCCGCGGCCTCGGCGAAGCTCTGACCGATGAGGGTGTCGAGCCGGCACACCTCGCCGAGCGTGGTCGCCGACGGGGGAAGCGCCTCGGCGAGGCGGGCGCGGAGCCCGGCGGGGTAGGGCGTGGACGCGGTGAACTCGACCACTCCGCTGAGCGTGCCACCGGCGTACGCGGGGTCGAAGTCGACCAGGGCCGCGTCGACGCCGTCATGGGAGGTTCCGGAGATCATGCCGAGGATCCTCATGACGGCCCTCCGACGCTCGACGCCTGCCCGGTCCTCTCTTGTCGACACTATCGGCAGGCCGCGGGCCTCCCGCGTCACCGGTGCCGGGTCGCGCGGGGCCGGTCTGCCATGTCAGGGAGTTTCGCGGGCGCCGGCCTGTCAGGTCAGGGAGCGGTGCCGCCTGGCGCGCCTGCGGTGGCGGCCGTGGGACACGGCCGCGCGCCCGGTCCGGGTCACGTGGCTCATCACCAGAACGGATCCGAGCAGGATGGTCACGACTCCCGTCGCCATCGCCGCCGCGTCCTCCGGGCCGGAGAACCCGAACACCGGCTGTGCCCGTGCCACCGCGCCCGCCGCGGCGTTCGACCCGGCCGACGCCCCGTCCGCCGCCGGCATGACCGGCGCGTCGGTGCGGCTCCGGTTCTCCAGGACCTTGCGCGGCAGGCCGTAGCCGACGACCTTGCTCTCATCGCGGACCTTGCGCTTCAGCCACACCTTGTCGACGTTGGCCTCGATGGTGTGGATGTTGCCGTTCTCCACCTTCTCGACCACGCCGACATGGTCGATCTTGCCGATCTTCTTGGAACCCGCCCAGTCGTAGAACACGAGCGCGCCGGGCTCGGGGACGTCCGACCACGCTCCCTGCTCTTTGAACCAGTTCGCGTGGGACGGCGTCCAGGCGAACTGGCCGACGTAGTCCTGGACGCCCGCCTTGTCGGCCGCCCAGGCGATGAACATGTCGCACCAGGGTGCGTTCTTGTACTGAGGGTCGCGGTCGACGTTGCCCGCGTACCAGCTGCCGAACTTGGTGTACTGACCCGCCTTCTCGCGATAGCCCAGTTCCGGGCGTATCGCTTCGAGTAAGCCATCAGCGATCGGATCCACTACTTCGGGGTCTCCTCTGCGCGATCCGCCCGCCGGGAGGCGACGCCTGCGTACGGGAACGATCCAACGGTGACGCCGACCGGGCGCACTGCCACGGTCACCCTCGCGGAGACGCGGTTCCCCGGCTTCCGATCTCCACGGCGCGGCCCTTGACCTGGCGGCCGCCTCGGAGCGCGGACCGCTTACCGAGCACTGTAATAGATCATAAGCGACAAAGTATTAAGAACGCCGGAATTCACCCAAGTGATCAAACACCGCCGCATCACGACATTCCGGACAGCCAACGGCGGGATGACATCGCCGCTCAGTGCCCGGAATCGCCGTGCGCGCCGTCCTCGGCGTGCGGACCGGAGTCCGCCGGCGCCTGCTCGGCGCGGAGGGTGAAATCAGCGGTGCGGACCTCGCCCTCATGACGGAAGTCGAGGAACAGCCGGTAGTCGCCGCCGCTCGGCGCCTCGGCGTAGAAGACGATCTCAGGCCCGGGCTTGGTCCTGCCGTCGCCCGGCACGCCGTCGGGATGGACGTGCAGGTAGGCCAGGTCTCGGGCGCGCAGCGCCACGAGGTGGCCGTACGCCCCGAGGTAGGGCTCAAGGCCGGTGACCGGCGCGCCGTTCCTGGTGACCTTCAGGGTGAGCCTGCTCGCCCGCCCGGGGGTCAGGTCGCCGTCGAGGGTGACGGTGTAGCCGTCCACATGGGCCGTCCGGCTGGGTTCATGCGCGGCCGACGGCGTCATGACCGGCCGGCGCCGCGTGCTCTCAGCGGCGGCCGAGGGCGCGCAGCTGGTCGGGGGTCAGGGGGGAGACGTTCTGGTCGACGGGAACGTCGGTGTACTGGTGGATGGTCCAGGACTTCCAGTCCGCGGGCGGCGTGACGTCGCCCTTCGCCCTGCCGTAGTAGGCGACCCACAGGGGATAGGCGGCCAGGCCGTGTCCGTAGGTGTCGGCGAAGTTCCAGCCGCTGTAGAACAGCGGGGTGACGCCGGTCTCGGCCTTCACATGGGCGAGCCAGGTCTTGGCCCAGGCGTTGACGTGCTCGACGGACTCGCCGTCGGCGGTCTCCAGGTCCAGCACCAGCAGATCACCGCGCTCGGCGGGCTGTGAGTCCACCACAGACAGGAAGTAGTCGGCCTCGGCGATGGGGTCGTTGCTGGGATGACCATAGTGGTACGCGCCCCGGACGATGCCCTTCTTGCCCAGTTCCCGCCAGTGGCGGGCGAAAGCCGAGTCGCGGAAGGTCAGGCCCTCGGTGGCCTTGATGATGCCGAACTTCGCCGGGCTCGCGCTCCAGTCGTGATCGGCCTCGTAGGCGGAGACGTCCTGGCCGTAGGTGTGGTCCGGGGTGAGGTCCGTCGGCGCGGCCTCCGCCGGACCGGTCAGCACGAAGGCGGCCGCGGCCGCGGACACGGCCAGCGTCGTGATCGCGACGGCGGCGCCGCGGCGCCTGCGCGCGAGGTTCGAAAGGACGCCGGAAAGGCTCAGGCGTGTACCGGGGAGGCTCGAGCGGGTACCGGAGAGGTCCGGGCGTGTGCCGGAGGGGTTCGGGCGGTCCCCGGGGGGGCTCGGGCGGTCCTTGGAGAGGTGCAGGCGGTCGCCGAGGGAGCGGACGACCAAGGAAAGCCGGTAGGTGGGCATGAAGGGGCGTACTCCTAGCTTCCTTACCGCTTACCGGGTTAGCTGACGGGTTCGGGCAGGAAGTGCCCTACGGTGCGCCCTGGGGCCGGCGCTCCGATTCACCCCGGAAGACTTGGGTCCCCGGTTCCGCGAGGCGCGGATTCAGCGGGCGCGTGACCCCGCCGGGACGGAGTCCCATGGGGTACGCGCGGTGTGGGCAACGAACCGGCAACGGGTACGACGGCGAGAGCCATCGGCACGTATACCGTGTCCGCTAAAGGTACATGCAACACCATAAGGGTGTAAACATGGACAAATCGCCCACAAGGCGTCGCGACCTCGCCGGCGGGCACGCCGAACGCCGTCCGCCGGAGGCCGAGACGTTCGGGGCACGAGGAGATGAGCGCCGATGACCGAGGGCGGCGCCATGGCGGGCGACACAGCCGCCCACATCGGAAACACGCGGTCATCGGCGGCTAAGCTGCTGGCATGACCGCTTCGCGCGAGTCGCCTCCTGCGGCAGGGCACCGTTCCCCCCTCACCATCGCGGAGATCGCCGAGCTGGCCGAGGTGTCGATCTCGACGGTGTCCAAGGTCGTCAACGGCAAGGCCGAGGTCTCACCGGGCACCCGCGCGACCATCGAAAGGATCATCGAGGAGCACGGCTACCGGCGCCGCAGAAAGCCGGCGAGCCGGACCTCGATGGTCGAGCTCGTCTTCCACGAGCTGGAACCGGCGGCCGGCTACGCGATGGAGATCATCAGCGGCGTGGAGGCGGTGGCGCGGGAGCACCGGCTCTCCCTCCTGCTGTCGCAGCTCCTGGGCCGGCGGGTCGCCGACCCCGAATGGTTCGAAGGCATCCTGCACCGGCGTCCGTCGGGGTTGATCGCCGTGTTCTCCGGGTTCACCCGCGACCAGCTGCAGCGGCTACGCGACCGGAACATCCCCCTGGTCCTGCTGGACCCGACCGGCGAACCGGGTCACGGGGTGCCGTCGGTGGGCGCCGGCAACTGGAGCGGAGGCCTCACGGCCACCCGTCACCTGCTCGAACTGGGGCATCGGCGCATCGCCGTCATCACCGGGCCCCGGCAGCTGCTGTCGGCCAGAGCACGGCTGGACGGCTACCGCGCGGCGATGGACGAGGCCGGCGTGCCGGTGCATCCGTCCTGGGTGCGCGAGGCGGAGTTCCTGCTGGAGGCCGGCATCGAGAACGCCCTCGATCTGCTGGCCCTCCCCGAACCGCCGACCGCCGTCTTCGCCTCCAACGACAGCCAGGCCATGGGCGTCTACCAGGCCGCGGCCAAGCTGGGCCTGCGCGTTCCCGACGATCTCAGCGTGGTCGGCTTCGACGACCTGACACCGGCGCGGTGGGTGACCCCTCCGCTCACCACCGTCCGCCAGCCGCTCAGGGAGATGGGGACGGCCGCCGCGTCCATGGTGATCGCACTCGCCCGCGACGAACCGCTGTCGCACAACCGCCTCATCCTGACCACCGACCTGATCGTCCGCCAGAGCACCGCCGCTCCCCGGAGGTGACGCCGGAGCCGGGCGGCGCGTGTCAGGCCGAGGTCGGCCTCTCGTATCCCTCGTCCTCTCCGTAGACGTCCTTGTCGGGATCGCCTTCCGGCTGGTTCGCCGGATCGGTGGGCGAAGGAGCGAACTCGCCGGCGAAGTCGGGTTCGTCGTGGATGTCCTCCTGTCGCGCTCTGCGGTCCGCGAGCGGGATGCCCTCGTCGTCCGGCCGGGATTCAGGGTGTGACATGGTTCCTCCCAAGAGACGGCGACGCCGCGCACCGGAAGCGCCCGGCGACGGTCCTGCCTGCGTACCCCACGATGACCTGCTCAATCGGCGGCACGCCTGAACCCGCCAGACGCTTCGGCGCGCGATCGGCCAAGGACGATCTACCGGGGACGGGAAGCGCCGTCCGCCGCCGAGGGGTGTTCCGCGCCGGACGGTGTAGGCCGCAGAGCCGTGGGCAGATCGCACGACGAGCCCTCCGGCTTCCCGGCCGGTAGGCGACGATGGGCGTTCGGACGCGCGGTCGCCGGCCGATCGCGGGGCACCGGGTCGTCGGACAAAGAGCACTGAGGTTCATCAAGGGACGCGGGTGGTCGCATGTGGCCGGGAACACCGGGAACACCGGGGACGTGGTAGACACCGGAACGGCGCGGATGCTCGCCGGGCTGCTGGACGACAGCCACGTGGCGGCCTTCGAGGATGTGCCTTCCTTGGTTCGGCGGCACGCGAGCCGGGCCGGCCTGTGCGGCGTGCTGATCTATCTCGTCGACCTGCAGCAGGAGGTGCTCCGCCTGCTCACCGGTCGCGGAGACGACGCCGGGCAGGGCGCGCAGTCCGAGCCGGCCGAGCTCAGGATCGACACGACGCCGGCCGGCCGGGCCTTCCAGGAGATACGGATCCTCGAGCTCACCGGCGCCGTGGGGCGGCCGGCCCATTGGTGGGTGCCGTTGCTGGACGGCACGGAGAGGCTCGGAGTCCTGCGGGTGTCGGCCGCCGAGCACCGCCACGCCTCGCGCGACGACATGCTGGCCCTGGCGTCGCTGGTCGCGCTGCTGGTGGTGAGCAAGCGCTCCCACAGCGACTCCTACGCACGGCTGGTGCGCACCCGGCCGATGCACGTCGCCGCGGAGATGCAATGGAACCTCATGCCACCGCTCACCTTCGCCTGCCGGCAGGTGGTCATCAGCGCCGCCCTGGAACCGGCCTACGAGGTCGGCGGAGACGCCTTCGACTACGCCGTCGCCGGCGAGAAGGCGCACCTGAGCATCTTCGACGCCATGGGCCATGACGTCTCGGCCGGGCTCACCGCCTCCCTGGCGGTCGCCGCCTGCCGCAACAGGCGCCGCCAGGGCGCCGGCCTGGTGGAGACCAGCGAGGCGATCGGACACACCCTGATCGAGGAGTTCGGCCGGGCCACCCGCTTCGTCACCGCGATATTGGCCGATCTGGACCTGTCCACCGGCATGCTGACCTGGGTCAACCGCGGTCATCACCCGCCGGTCGTGATCCGCGGCGACCGCCTGACCACCCACCTGCGTTGCCCGCCCGCGCACCCCATGGGGCTGGACCTCGGCCTGCCGGCCATCCTGTGCCACGAACAGCTGCGGCCCGGCGACCGGGTGCTCCTGTACACCGACGGGATCACCGAAGCCCGCGATCCCCAGGGCCTGGAGTTCGGCCTGAGCCGCTTCACCGACTTCATCATCCGCGAGAACGCCGCCGGCCTGCCGGTACCGGAGACCCTGCGCCGCTTGATCCACAACGTGCTGGACCATCACGGCCATGATCTTCAGGACGACGCCACGGTCCTGCTGGTCGAATGGCACGGTTCCGGACCCGGGTGACCACGGGATTCATCGACATCCGAATGACCACGGGATGACCGACGCCGCCATGCGTCCTCACCCCGGCGAGGACGCCTCCCGCAGAGCGTCGCCCAGTGTGGGGCGGATCTCGAACACCTTCTGCAGGCCGGTGATCGTGAGTAACCGCGCCAGCGTGTCGGGGACGCCGCTCAGCATGAACCGCGCGCCCTTGTCCTCGCTGCGGTGCAACGCCAGGACGAGCTCGCTCATCCCGACCGAGTCGCAGAAGGAGACCCCCGCCATATCGATGATCACCGGCGGCATCTCGGGCGACTCGCAGAGACGGTGCAACTCTTCACGCAGTACCGGAGCGGAGTGCAGGTCGAGTTCCCCGGCGGCACTGATGACGACGACGCCGTCCTGCGTGTGCGAAGAGGCGGTGAACAGCGCTTTCGGGTATGACGCGGCGGTCATGGTGAAGCTCCTTGTCACGAAATCGCAGGATGCGCGGGAATCGCCGGAATCGATCACTGCTCGCCGCTGGCCCTGTCCATCGTTCATCGCAGGGCGCCGGTTCTCACCGGGGCAAGGCGGACCGGCCTTGCCCCCCGCGTGCGCCGCCGTCACGGCGCCCGCTCAGCTCATCGTCGCCCGCAGGTCGCGGCAGGCCTGCTCGCAGGCGCGGCACGCATCGGCGCAGATGCGGCAGTGCTCGTGCATGTCGGCGTGGCTCGCGCACTCGTCGCCGCAGGCTTCGCACGCCATCGTGCAGGCGTCCAGGAGGGTGCGGCTGATGTTGGCGTCGTATCCGGTGTGCCTGGACAGCACGCGGGCGGTCGTGCCGCAGATGTCGGCGCAGTCCATGTTGGTGCGGATGCACTTCGTCAGCTCCGCCACCATGCCCTCGCTCAGGCACGCGTCGGCGCAGGCGGTGCACGCCTCACTGCAGGCGATCAGCGCATCGATCGTGGCCGCCAGCTTCGTCCGGTCGAGGTTGATCTCGGCTGGATAGGTCTCCAGCATCGGCATCGTGGTGGTGGTCATCGTTCGGCTCCTTCAGCTGCTCGGCGTGCTCGGGTCCGGCGGTCTGGATGCGGTCGACATCACCTCCGCGTTTCGGTCGGCTCGCCCGGCGACGTACGCGCCGGGTGGGCTACCCCCGGCCCGGCAGAAGAAACGGCGCGGGCGAAGTCCGTCGTCGGCGCCCGCTCGGCCCGGCCGCGGCCGTGGTGTCCGGCGAGGCTGGAGCACCCCTCCTTCTCACGCTACTCCCAGGCGCCCGGACCACGGTCGGAGGCCCCCAGCAGCGCCAGGCAGTTGCGCCACATCGCCTCAAGCTGGCCGGGGTCGTTGAGCAGCTTCGCGAACAGGACCCGGCCCTCCAGTTGCGCCACGATGGAGCGCGCGGCGTCCCGGGTGTCCGCCGTCGCGGCGGTGTCGCCGCGGTCGCGCGCCTCGGTGACGACCTGCTCGATCATGTCGATCTGCGCCTCGAAGATCTCCTGCAGCCGGCGTTGCATGTCCTCCGCGTGGCTGCTGAGCTCAAGCGCGAGGTTGCCGAACAGGCAGCCGACGACGGCGCCGTTGTCCCGCTGCCCGCCGCGCTGCACCGCCTCGGTCGCCTCGAACAGGTCGCGCAACCGCGCGAGCGGAGGACGGTCGCCGCCGAGCAGCTCGGTCCACTGCCGGCGTTGCTCGGCCCAGTGCTCGTCGATGACGGTGAGCGCGAGCGTCTGCTTGGAGTCGAAGAAGTGGTAGAAGCTGCCCTTCGGCACGCCCGCCGCGCCGCAGATCTCAGCGACCCCCAGGGCCGTGTAACCCCGTTGCGCGATCAGCGACCGCGCCGCGATGAGGATCTTTTCCCGTGCCTGCCCGCCGCGTCCCATGTTGCGAGTATACGACCAGTCGTCTACCTTCGTAGTAGACCGGTCGTCTCGAAACGGTCCTAACCCGTCTCACCTGCAAGGAAGTGCACCATGAACAGCAAGCACGGACAGAAGGTCGCCGTGATCACCGGAGCGTCCCAGGGCATCGGCGCCGGCCTCGTCGAGGGCTACCGCAACCTGGGCTACGGGGTCGTCGCGACGTCCCGCTCCATCGCGCCCTCGGCGGACGCGGGCGTCGTGACCGTGCAAGGCGACATCGCGGAAGCCGCCACGGCCGAACGCGTCATCGACGCGGCGCTGAGCCGCTTCGGCCGCGTCGACACCCTGGTGAACAACGCCGGCATCTTCATCGCCAAGCCGTTCACGGACTACACCCAGGACGACTTCGCCAACGTGATCGCCGTGAACGTCGCCGGGTTCTTCCACATCACCCAGCGCGCGCTGCGTCCCATGCTGGAGCAGGGCGGCGGTCACATCGTCGGCATCACGACCAGCTTCGTCGACCACCCCAACTCCAACGTGCCGTCCGTGCTGGCTTCGCTGACCAAGGGCGGGCTCGCCGCCGCCACGAAGTCGCTGGCCATCGAGTACGCGACCAGGGGCGTGCGGGTCAACGCCGTCTCGCCCGGAGTCATCAAGACCCCGATGCACGCCCCCGAGACGCACGAGACGCTCGCCGGCCTGCACCCCGTCGGCCGGTTGGGCGAGATCGGCGACATCGTCGACGGCGTGCTCTACCTGGAGTCCGCGTCGTTCGTGACCGGTGAGATCCTGCACGTCGACGGCGGCCAGAGCGCCGGCCACTGAACAACTCCACGCCCCCTCCGGCGGCCGGCGCCCGGCCGGCCTCGGAGTGGGGGCGAGGCGGTCAGCAGGTCAGCTGGCGGTGCAGCCGCAGGAGCTCCTCCACGTGGCGAAACTCGACGATCTTGCCGTCGTCGACGCGTATGAGGTCGATCCCGGTGAAGGAGACCCGCCGTCCGGTGGCGGGGACGCCGAACCAGTCACCGGTGTGGGTGCCGGTCATGCGCCAGTGGCAGACCACCCAGCCGTCACCGGTCTCCCCCTGATACAGCACCTCGTGACGGGTGCCGGTGAACCCGTCCCGGACGGCGGCGACCAGCAGTCGCAGGCCGTCGATGCCCGACTCGGCTCCCTGGACGGGATTGTGATCGACCATGCCGGGGGCCACGATGTCATCGACGCCCGCCACGTCGCCCTCGTCGAAGAGCCGGTAGACGCTGAGGGCGACGGCACGCGGGCTCGTTCGTAAGATGTCCTTAGCACCCATATCTACCTGCCAGAGAACCCGGAAACCGACCGCCGCGTGCCGAGCCCGCCACACGGACCCGCACCTCCGGCGCGGACGGCCGGCCGGCGGCGGACCCCTCGTGTACCAGTGAGCCATACCCCTCTGACCTGGGGCGACACTGATCGTGCCGTTCCCCTCGCGCGAGCGGGCCGTATCGATACCTGAACCTGTATCTGTTCCGCAACGCTCATCGCGACGAGCCCGGACCGGTGATCCCGGTCCGGGCTCGCGGTGTCCGCCGCTCTGCGCTCCGCTACGCGGGGCGGATCTTCACCCGCACCTGGTGGCTACCAGCGGCCGGTCTTGAGGAGCTGGCCGCGCACGGCGCCGTCGGCGAACTGCTTGGTGTGCAGGTTGGCGTACCAGTTCCTCGGGTTCTTCTTGATCCCGGCCAGCACGCTGCGGTCGGCGACCCGCACCGAGCCGAAGGCGGTGTTGCCACGGATCCGGCCCGCCGACAGCAGGTCGATCACGACCGGGCCGTTGACGCCGGCCTTGCCACGGTGGATGTGGAACGCGGTCGGCCTGCCGGTCCGCTTCCACTGCACCAGGAAGTACATCCGGTCGCCCTTGATCCGGAACTTGGCCACCGCCAGCCCGTCACGGTCGTTGACCTTCTTGCCCGGCTCGGGCACCTCGTTCCTGCCCCGCAGCACCGCACCGAAGTAGTAGTTCCTGGTCTTCACCGACGTGTGCCGCGCCACCGAACCGGCCGACGCGGCGGTAGCGGTCGTCGTCGCGGTCGCGGCGGACGCGGTCGCCGCCGGGGCGGGGGTGTGGCTGTGCCCGGTGTCGGCGCCGGCGGGGATCGCCGCGACGCCGACGGCCAGAGCCGCGGTCACCGCACCGGCCGCCACCCGGCCCGCCAGACGCTGCCAGGAGGTCTTGACACCGGTCATGGTGGTCATCTGCTCAACGTTCATCACAAATCTGCTTTCGTGTGAGGGTGTTCGCCGAATCGCTCGTTTCGGACACCGCAGACGTTAGGCCGACATCCACCGCGTCTATAGGTACGAATCCACACAACGCCCCGAGTATGCACAACGGCACACACTCCGCCTCAGAACTTCTCCTCGGTCGCTCTCCCGCAGGATGACGGGACGGCATGTTCGGCCTCACACAAAGGCCGGACGGAACCCCGGCCGCTGACGGCGGCCGACTCGCTCACTCCAAGCCGGAGCCGAAGCCGAAGCCCCCTGGAAGTGCAAGCGGCTCGTCCTCGAACAGGCCGACCGGCACGGCGTCGGCCAGGGCCTGATAGCCGGCCGGGTTGAGGTGCAGGTGGTCGCCGCCGTCGTAGGCGGGCAGCAACCGACGGGGATGCGCCGGGTCGCGGGCCGCCTCGTCGAAGTCGACCACCGCGTCGAACCGGCGGCCGGTGCGGATCCACTGGTTGACCGCCTGCCGGGACGCCTCACGGAACCCCCGCGGGTCGTCGTACATCTCGTTGTCCCCGAACGGCGTCAGCGTCGCGCCGTACGCCCGGACACCCTGCGCGTGGGCGCGGACGACCATCTGGTCGTATGCGGCGATCAGGTCGGCGGTGACCTGCTTCTGGGCGGCTTCGGTCGCCTCGGCGGTGCCGATGTCGTTGACGCCCTCGAAGACGAACTGCCACCGCACGCCGCTCTGCGCGTACACGTCCCGGTCGAGCCGCGCGAGCGCGTTGGGGCCGAGCCCGTCGTTCAGCACCCGGTTTCCGCCGGCCGCCTGGTTCAGGATCGCGACGCCCGCGGTGGCGGGGCGGGCGTGCAACCGGTCGAGCAACCGGTCGGGCCAGCGGTCGTTCATGTCGGTGGTCGAACCCCTGCCGTCGGTGAGCGAGTCGCCGACGATGGCGACCGCCGCGGTGCCGGGCGCGGACCACACCTCCAGCCCGCTGAGGAAGTACCAGTGAGCGGTGGAGGCCGCCCCGGGCAGGTCCTCGGCGTCGACATGGTCGCCGTTCAGCATGTGGGAGGTGGTCCTGGAGCCGGGGTGGGAGGTGATGCCGCCGGAGTTCTGCCCCTGTTCCAGGTACATCGTCACCGTGAGGTTGGACCGGGGGGCCAGCTCGAAGTCCAGCGGATCGGAGACGTACTGCGCCCCGGCCGGAATCACCACGGAGGACCGCCCGTGGAAGGTCACCGGCTGCGAGGTGCCCGCCTTGACGGCGCCGACGCCGGCCTGCCCGCCGGCCGGAAGCGCCACCGAGACCCGCGTGATGGGCAGCGGCGTGCCGCCGAAGACGTTGGAGAAGCGCAGCCGCACCCGCCGCCCGCCGACGGAGACGTGGACGGTCTGCCGCAACGTGCTGTCGGCGAGCACCAGCCCGTCCCGGACGAAGGGGGCCGGCGGCAGATCGTCGGGCTCAGTGAGCTGCGGCATCGACCCCCACGTACCGACCCAATGCCCGTTCACCCTCGGCATCACCTGGCCGCCCGCGCGACGATGCCCACGACCGCGACGACCACCGCAGCGCCCAACCGCATGACGGAGAACCCGCCTGCCCTCATGCTGGAGACCCCCCCTGCGCGCGACCCACGCCCACCACCGAACCCGGCTCGGCCCTGCCGACCGGACCGTACGTCACAGCGATCATCCGGTCAACGCCCACCCGAGCACACCTCAAAAGCACCGACTTCCGCGCCCCCATCACCGCAGAACATCCCCATGTAGCCCCGACGTGACGGGGAATCGCCGTCAGCCGACTTGAGATGTGTCCGCCGTCCGGGACGGCAGATGCCAGCGGCACCAGACCGTTTTGCCCTGGCCGCCGGGTAGCGGAATGACACCGGTGTCGTCGGCGAGGGCGTCGACGATGGTCAGGCCGCGTCCGTGCACGGCCTCGATGTCGAGGTCCAGATGGCGGGGCAGCTCGGAGCCGTGGTCGGTCACGCGGACGCACAGGTCCCCGGCGCCGAGCCACAGCGACAGCCTGACCGGCGGTTTCCCGTAGGTCACGGCGTTGGCGAGCAACTCTGCCACGGCGAGGACTACGTCGTCGGCGACGGTGGCCAGCGTCCAGGCGATCAGGACCTCTCTGACCATGGCGCGGGTCTTGCCGATCATCGACAGGTCGTCGGACAGGTCCCAGCAGGCGGTACGCAGCCCGCCCTCCTGCGTGTCTGGCATCGATGCTCCGTGAGGTGTCGGGGTGCCCATAAAGGCGGGGTAGGGCAGGAAACCGGGATCCTCGGCCTGCGCCACGCGGCCGCGATCAGTGCCAGAGCAGTCGCCCGGTACACGAGCGCGATCGGTGCCAGAGCAGTCCTCCGGCACGCGGGCCCGATCAGTGCCAGAGCAGTCGTGCGACACGCGGGCCCGATCGGTGCCGGAGCGATACAGCACCGCTTGTTCGGCCGCGCGCATCAGGTCGCGCAACTGCTCGGCGGTGCCCGCCTGGAGGAGCAGTGGTGGTTCGGGCAACGGCCAGGTGGCGACGGCGTAGAACCGCCGCGACCCCACGCCGTACCAGATCGCCCACGCGGGCTCCATCTGGTCCAACTGCTCAGCGGCGGCTCTTTGGGCCTGGTCCCACGGCCGAAAGGAGACCTGCGCCGGAGCCGCCCCCGGCCGATGCCGGCCCCGGGGACGTGCCTCCAAGGGCTGGCCCCGGTTCACGTCGCCGCCTCCTTACGCCGCCGATGCCGCCCACCGCCCCGTACTCCCGCCCCCGACACCTGCGACCGAACCACCGCCCCGGGACTCGCCGCGTCCGACAACACCCGCTGTGGGAGAAATTGGCGCGGAACGGGCGGCCGGACGTCCGACAGCGGGCGCACCGGCCTGGCGACCGTCGGCGGGCCGGACACTCCCAGGCGCCGCCGGGCTGCCATCCGAGCCTGAACCTGCGCGGGGGTGGGCTGTTCCCAGTCGTGATGAGGTCGGTGCGGAAGGCTCGCGGCCTCGTGCGCGTACGGCGGATACCCACACCAACGGCAACCAAGCGGCATCGGCGGCTCACCGGCATCCCAGCGAACACGAACGACACGAGTTCCCCTGCTGGTGCTGGGACGATGCCCCGTACTAGGGATGTTCATCGGATCGGACCTCCACCGATAGGAAGTTGTCTGGCCAGGGCTTCTCGCACCGACAGGGCGTTGTTCGATCGTCACTACTCCCACCGGCAAGGCGTTACTTGATCGGCGCTTCCCCCACCGGCAGGACGTGTCTGACCGGCGCTCCACCGATAGGGCGTTGTCTGACCGGCGCTCCTCCCGCCGGTGGCGCGTTGTTCGATCGGCGCCGGGACGGCGGGACGTGGGTCGGCGAATCCGGCGCCGTTGTACGGCGCACATCCGGCCCTCGTTCCCATGCACTGAGCCGCTCAGTGTGGCTTGCCGATAAGTGACAAGCTCGTATCTCGCCGCGAGGCCAACTATCCGCTGTAGATAGGGACAAGACAGATATCGATCTCCAATTTGCACCCCCTTATCTGGACATATCTGGCGATTCCTCTGGCGCTGCTGTATTGCATAGATGCATGTGCGGGAGTGACTGCCGCTGGCTACGTCGACTTTTGCTGATGCTCTTCACAGGGTGCCGCCAGGTGACTACCTTCTGCATCAAGAACTCGGACACACCGCTGTGACACTTCTGTGCCGCAAGCTGTGCCATTTTGTGTCCGGTAGCCCTCCACGTCGGACGGAGTCGAAATGTCGCTACGCCAGCAACGCGACCCAGCTATGAAGGCGCTCACCGTTTTCGGGGATGAACTTCGCGAACGCCGCATGCGGGCCAATATCACCCAGCAGCAGTTGGCGGAGATAACTCAATTCAGTCGAAGCCTCCTGGCCTTCATCGAGCGAGGGGAGCGCACGCCGAGCCGCAACCTGGCACAACGCTGCGACGATGCGCTGAAAGCCGGCGGAGAGCTGCTCCGCCTGTGGACCCAACTGACTCGGGATGCCAGTCCTCGGTGGTTTCGCGGCTGGCTCGAAGTCGAGCAAGAGGCGCACACGCTCCATACCTGGGAGCCTCTAGTCGTCCCAGGCCTTCTTCAGACAGAGGACTACGCGCGGGCCATCATTCGCGGAGAAGCTGGAATAACACTCGCGCAAGTGGAGAAAGCCGTACATGCCCGTATGGAGCGGCAGCAGGTCTTCGCTCGCGTGGCTCCGCCGATGCTCTGGGTTGTGATAGACGAGGGAGTGCTTCATCGACCGGTCGGCGGAAAAGAGGTCATGAGAAACCAGGCTCGCCGACTCCTGGAAGCCGCCGAGTCCCCGCATATCGGCGTTCAAGTTGTTCCCATGGCTCTCGGGATCACGACCGGGCTTCTGGGTGGATTCGTCATTGCTCAGATGCCGGATGCTCCAGATACGGTGTATATCGAATCCGCGACTCACGGACACGTGTCCAACCGCGCAGAAGACGTCAAAGTGATCCAGAGCAGCTACGACACGGTGCGGGCTGAAGCACAGCCCCAACCTGTCTCAATCAAGTTGATCAGGGAGGCGGAAAAGCTATGGACCTGAGCGAGGAACTGCGGAACGCAGCCTGGCGTAAGGCGACGAAGAGCGGCCCCAACCAGGGCAACTGCCTGGAGGTGGCGCCGCTGTCCGGGG